>NZ_DAIK01000136.1:0-35959 GCF_002496085.1 Methanosaeta sp. UBA458
ATAAATCCCCCTTTCCATCGCCATCTTCTCAAAGAGCGGTGAGACCTCCAGCAGCCGCGCCCCCTCCAGCACCCGGCGCACGAATGCCAATGCAAAGAGCGGCTCAATGCCGCTGCTCGTGCCGGCGATGATGCTGATGGTACCGGTGGGGGCAATGGTGGTCACAGTGGCGTTTCTCATGCTGCTATAGCCCCTTAGGCGTGACTTTTCGAAGAGTGGAAAGGAGCCCCGGACCTCCCCGAGGCGGGCCGACTCGGCCCGAGCATGCTCGGTGATGAATTTCATCAACTTCTCCGCCAGGGCCACAGCCTGGGGCGAGGCGTAGGAGATGTTCATCATAATGAGCATATCCGCAAAGCCCATCACACCCAGGCCGATCTTGCGGCGGCTCAGTGTGGCCTCTTCTATTTGCGGCAGGGGGAAGCGGTTCATCTCGATTACATCGTCCAGAAACCTCACCCCCAATCTGACCAGATCGGCCAGGTGATCCCAGTCCAGCTCTCCTTTTCTCACCAGCCGGGAGAGGTTGATCGAGCCCAGGTTGCAGGACTCATACGGCAGCAAGGGCTGCTCCCCGCAGGGGTTTGTGGCTTCGATCTCCCCAGGGAGTGGGTGGGCGGCATTGATGCGATCGATGAAGATGATCCCCGGGTCGCCACCCCTCCAGGCGGAGGTGGCGATAAGGCCCAAAAGATCCGCCGCCTTCAGCTGGCCCGCCGCCAGGCCCGTGCGCGGATTGATCAGGTCGATTTTCCCCTCACCCCGCGATTTTTCCATAAATTCGTTCGTCGCCGCCACAGAGAGGTTGAAGTTCTCCAGGAATCCCGGCTGCTCCTTGGCCTCGATGAACTCCATGATATCGGGATGGTCGACCCTCAATATCCCCATGTTCGCTCCCCGGCGGCGCCCGCCTTGCTTGATCACATCGGTCGCCGTATCGAAGATGCGCATGAAGGAGACCGGTCCGCTGGCCACTCCGCCTGTAGCCCGGACGACATCGTCCTTGGGCCGCAGTCGAGAGAAGGAGAATCCCGTGCCTCCGCCGCTCTGGTGGATGAGGGCCATGCTCTTCAGAGCATCAAAGATACTGGGCAGCGAATCTTCTACAGGAAGGACAAAGCAGGCGGACAGCTGGCCTAAAGGCAAGCCTGCATTCATTAGCGTGGGGGAGTTGGGCAGAAACTCCAGGTTCCTCATCATCTGCAGGAAAAGAGATCGATAGCTTTCAACATCACCGCCATATTTTGACTCGGCCTTGGAGATATGATCGGCCACCCGTCCAAACATCTCTCCCGGGGTCTCCACCCCATCTCCCCGCTCGTTCCTTAAGAGATACCTCTTCTTCAACACCTCCGCAGCATTGACCGAGAGCTTCAGGTCATCTGCCACTCCTAGATAGCGTTTGGCTTCTCTGATCTCCGTTCTTTTTTGGCGGTAGAGGATATAGGCCTTGGCCACATCGGCGTAGCCAGCGGATATGAGCGCTCTTTCCACCAGGTCCTGGATCTCCTCCACTCCGGGAATGGTGCGGGAGAATCGTTCTTCTGCCTCTTTAGCCACCTCCTCTGCCAGCCTGAAAGGAGCATCTTCCTCCTCTCTGCCCACGGCTCGAAAGGCTTTGGATATGGCCAGGGCAATCTTCTCGGTCTGGAACTCGACCACCCTTCCGTCCCGTTTTCTGATGCGCTCGATCATCCCTGTTCATCCTGCGGATTCGAAATCCATCCGCTCTATTAGATCCGGATTATCCCGCATCCTATACCTATCATGCATAATCGATATAAACCTGCATCTCTCTTGCCCGAGCCGTTAAATTTCTATGGCTTGACCGCAGACTTACTACAATTACAGAGGTTAAATGAAATGAAAATTGCCATCTCAGGAAAAGGAGGCGTGGGCAAGACCACCCTCGCCGGAACCCTGGCCCGTTTATTTGCGCGCGACGGCTATAACGTCCTGGCGATCGACGCCGACCCGAGCATGAACCTGGGCTCGGCTCTGGGCATTCCTGATCTGCCCAAGCCGGTCACTGAACACAAGGACCTGGTTGAGGAGCGAGCGGGCATGCCCATGGGCATGTTCAAGATGAACCCCAAGGTCGACGATGTTGTAGGCATGTGCGGCTGCACCGGGCCGGACAACGTCAAGCTGGTGGTCATGGGCACCATCGACTCCGGAGGATCGGGCTGCATGTGTCCTGCCAATGCCTTCGTCAAAGCCCTCCTTCGACATGTGATAACCCGGGAGAAGGATCTGGTGATCCTGGATATGGAAGCGGGCATAGAGCATCTGGGCCGGGCTACTGCCAGAGGCGTAGACGCCATGATCGCAGTGGTGGAGCCGGGGATGAGGTCCATTGAGACCGTGGAGAGGATAATGCAGCTGGGCAAAGAGATAGGCATCTCCAGGTACTTTGCCGTCATAAACAAGGCGGACGACCCCGGTCCTGTGGCGGACAAGCTCTCGGCAATGGGAATTCCAGTCCTCGGAACCATACCCTTCGATCGCTGCCTGGTGGAGGCGGACCTGGCAGGCACCCCTCCTATAGATGCCGACTGCCCTTCGGTCCAGTCCATCAAGAGGATAAAAGAGAAGCTTGAAGAGATGTTCGGCGAGAATAAAATAGAGAAGAATGAATAGATCGAGAAATAGATGAAACAGGCAGGCCTAGAAGGCCAGATGGCCTGCTCTTAATCCCTCTCCTACCACCGACCCTATGACCCGAGAGCCAGGTCCCATGATCCGGCAGGCTTCCTGGGCCTCTTCCTCCGCCAGCACCACTAAAAAGCCCATTCCCATGTTGAACGTCTGGTACATCTCCAGATCCTCCACCCTGCCCTGCTCTTGCAGGAAATGGAATATGGGCTGGGGTTCCAGCGGATCGGTGATCTCGAATCCGAGATTGCTGATCCGGCGCAGCTTTAGTAGTCCCGAGCCGGTGATGTGCGCGAGGCCGTGGACATCGCACCTTCCCACCAGCTCTACGATCTCATGATAGATTCTGGTGGGAACTAAAAGCTCCTCTCCTATGCTTTTTTCCCCTCCGGGCAGGCGATCGAAGTAAGTGTATCCGGATTGGGCCACTATGGCCCTGGCCAGAGTGTAGCCGTTGCTGTGCAGGCCGCTGCTTGGGACCCCAACCAGCACGTCCCCTTTCTTGATCTTCTCCCCGGTCACCACCTTATCCTTGTCCACGATGCCGATAGCGGTTCCGGCCAGGTCGAATCCCCGGATGATCTCCGGCAGGGAGGCGGTCTCTCCTCCCACGATGGTCATATTGGAGAGTTCAGCACCCCGGGCGAGACCTATGGCTATCTGCTCTGCGCGTTCGGGATCGACCTTCTCCACCGCCAGGTAGTCGACAAAGGCTATGGGCTCGGCACCGATGGCATACAGGTCGTTCACATTCATAGCTATGCAGTCTATTCCCACGGTATCCCACTTGGAGATGGCATTGGCGATCAGAACCTTTGATCCCACCCCGTCAGTGGTCATGGCCAGGGCAAAGCTTCCCATATCCAGGAGGCCTGCATAATGGCCTATATCGGTCAATGGTGCCCCGAACCCTTTGCGCCTGGTGGTGAGAACGGACTTCATGGCCTCGATGGACCTATTCTCCAGGCTGATGTCCACTCCTGCCTGGGCATAAGTGAGCTTCTTCATGCTTCACCACCCAGACCGAACTCGCGATGAAGCTCCCGAACTGCTCTTTCCCCATCCGCCGATGCTACCACAAAGGAGATGTTATGCTGGCCAGATGCCTGGCTGATCATGACCACATTGATCTTAGCCTGACCCATGGCCTTGAACACCCGGGCGGCAACCCCCGGAGTCCCGGCCATTCCCGAGCCTGTCACCGCTACTGTGCAGACATCATGGTCATGGGAGATCTCCTTGACCACATCCCTAGGGAACTCAGATCGCAGAGCCTCATCCGCTCGATCTGCCTGTCCCTCCTCTATGACCATTGATATGTTGGCCTCAGAGGAGCCCTGGCTGATCATCACGATATTGATCCCCGCTTCGGCCAGAGCGGTGAAGGCGCGAGCAGCAACGCCCAGTGTCCCTATCATCCCCGCGCCGGAGATGTTCAGAAGCTCGACTTTCTGATGCAGTGTGACCGCCTTGATCACATCCTCTTTGGGAACATCGTCCCTCACGATCTGAGTTCCTGGGTCCTCGGGATCGAAGGTGCACTTAACCCTCACAGGGATACCCTTTTTTATGGCTGGCTCGATGGCTCTGGGATGGAGGACCTTAGCCCCGAAGTAGGAGAGCTCCATCGCCTCCCGGTAGGAGATGGTGGGTATCGTCTTGGCCTCTGGCACTATCTTGGGATCAGTGGTCATGATGCCGGAGGTCTCCTTCCAGAACCAGATCTCATCCGCATTGATCGCCGCACCGATCAGTGATGCGGAAAGGTCGGAGCCACCACGGCCAAGGGTGGTATTCGTCCCCTTCTCGTCCTGGGCTATGAATCCGGTGACCACTGGGACGCCCTTCAACGGCAGTAGCTTCTGGGGGATGAGGCCATAGGTCTTCTCCAGGGGTCTGGCATCCCCGTAATTGCTGTCGGTGATGATTCCCGCCTCTCTTCCGGTATAATGCTGGGATTCGATTCCCATATCCCGCAGCACCCCGGATAGAATGGGTGCAGCCAGCTGCTCGCCATAGCCGGAGATATAGTCGAGCGAGCGTCTGGTTAGCTCTCCCAGATAGCAGATGCCGATGTAGGCCTTCTCGAGCAATGAGAGCTTCTCAGATATTATACCCTGTACCTCTTTGGCGATTGCAGGATTCTGGATTGCATCTGCTATCGCTTGGTTGTGTCTATCTGTGATCCTCTCCATGAAGTCCATCACATCTGAGACATTGCCTTCGCTGGCCGCCCTTCTGGCACAGGCCAGAAGCTCATCCGTTACCCCTTGAAGGGCAGAGGTGACGAGGACTATCTCATTGTCGCGATGGAAATGCGCGACAAGATCGCCCACATGCCTCAGCCGGTTTCCGTCAGCAACGGAAACACCACCAAACTTCATTACCAAGCGCGCCATCTTAAAAACCGAACCACAGCTATCTTCGCATCGATTTAAGCTTTGTCCAGCGATGGTTCAAGAGGGCGGTCTGCCAATATGAAGGATCGTATATTTCCCTTTACAAACCGCCCGAAGAAGGGGCCGAAGGCTTAAATACATTGAGCCCGAGGAGTCTCAGTCCTAGTCAGGATTATAAGATTTATCTCAAACTTCGCGAGGCGTATTATGGGCAAGAGGAAGAAGATAGCAGAACGTGTAATGACTCTGATGGATAAACCCCAGTTTATCAGGAACATCGGAATCGTAGCACATATCGATCACGGCAAGACAACCCTTTCTGATAACCTGTTGGGCGGGGCAGGCATGATCTCCATGGATCTGGCAGGAAAGCAGCTATTCATGGATTTCGATCCCCTGGAGCAGGCCCGAGGAATCACCATCGATGCCGCCAATGTCTCCATGGTCCATGAGGTGGACGGCAAAGAGTATCTGATCAATATGATTGACACTCCCGGCCACGTGGACTTCGGGGGCGACGTCACAAGAGCCATGCGCGCTGTGGACGGTGCTGTGGTGGTCGTGGACGCGGTAGAGGGCGCCATGCCCCAGACGGAGACCGTGCTCAGACAGGCTCTGAAGGAGGGCGTTCGGCCGGTCCTTTTCGTCAATAAAGTGGACCGGATGATCAACGAGCTCAAGGTGGAGAAGAAGGACATGGCCGCTCGCCTGGGCAAGGTCATTGACAATGTCAACAAGCTCATCTTAGGAATGGATGAGGAGAAATATAAAGCCGGCTGGAAGCTGGATGCCGCCAAGGGAAATATCGCCTTCGGGTCAGCCCTCTATAATTGGGCAATAAGCGTTCCCCAGATGAAGAAGACGGGGATCGGCTTTGATCAGGTGGTAGACTACTGCCATGAAGGAAAGATGAAGGAGCTGGCAGAGAAGGTTCCCCTGTACATTGCAGTCAACGATATGGTGGTCAAGTTCCTGCCCAGTCCCATCGAGGCCCAGAAGGAGCGGGTCGGGGTCATCTGGCACGGCGATTGGGACAGCCCGGTGGGGAAGGCCATGGCTTCATGCGATCCGAATGGGCCGGTGGCTTTCATGATCAACAAGGTCAAGGTCGACCCTCATGCTGGCGAGGTGGCCACAGGAAGGCTCTTCTCCGGGACACTCAGGCGGGGCATGGAGCTTTATGTATCTGGCTTCGGTGGAACCAACCGCATTCAGCAGACCGGCGTGGTAATGGGTGCGGAGAGGGTAGAGGTAGAGGAGATCCCGGCAGGGAACATCGCAGCGGTTACCGGCCTTAGGGATGCGATCGTCGGATCCACTATATCCTCAGAGGAGAATATGACCCCCTTCGAGCAGATCAAGCATGTCTCCGAACCGGTCATGACCGTGGCGGTCGAGGCCAAGAACACCCGCGACCTGCCCAAGGTGGTCGAGGTATTGAGGCAGATCGCCAAGGAGGACCCAACTTTGCAGGTCACCATCAATGAGGAGACCGGAGAGCATCTCATGGCAGGCATGGGTGAGCTGCATTTGGATGTCACCGTCACCAGGCTCCAGCGCGATCGCGGTGTAGAGCTGAAGACCTCTCCGCCCATTGTGGTATACCGGGAGTCCATAGCCGGCCATGCGGGGCCAGTAGAAGGAAAGTCGCCCAACCATCATAACCGCTTCTATATCGAGTTTGAGCCTCTGGAAGAAGGAGTGATCCAGTCCCTGAAAGAGGGCAAGATCAGCATGAAGATGGAGGAGATTGAGCGCAGAAAGCTGCTCATCGAAAATGGCATGGATAAGGATGAGGCCCGGAACATATCCGGCTACTACGGGACCAATATCCTTCTTAATATGACCAAAGGCATTCAGTACCTGAGAGAGACCATGGAGCTCATACTGGAAGGCTTCGAGGAGGCCTTGAAGAACGGCCCCATCTGCAGGGAACCGGTCCAGGGGATAAAGGCCAAGATCATGGATGTGAAGCTGCACGAGGATGCAGTGCACCGCGGCCCGGCTCAGGTCATTCCCGCAGTCAGGCAGGCAGTGCAGGCAGGGATCCTAATGGCAGATCCCGTGCTGCTCGAGCCCTTCCAGAACGTCTATATACAGGTGCCTCAGGATCAAATGGGTGGAGCCATGTCTGAGATCCAGGGGAGAAGAGGCGTCATCCTAAACATGGACAGCCAGGGCGATATGGTGATCCTTAAATCCAAGATGCCTGTGGCTCAGATGTTCGGTTTCTCCGGGGCGATAAGATCGGCCACCGAAGGGAGAGCCCTCTGGTCGACGGAGTTCGCAGGATTCGAGCCCCTGCCCGCAAACCTGCTCTTAGAGACTGTCAAGCAGATCAGGACCAGAAAGGGCTTGAAGCCGGAGATGCCCAAACCCAGTGATTACCTGAAGGTTGTATAAGCGAACCCTTCGAAAGGATTAAAAGCAGAAATACCGAAAAATATGGATAGTGCCAGTTGGAGGAGATAAGTTATGGCAGATACTAAGCCGCATCTCAATCTAGCATTCATTGGACACGTCGACCACGGAAAGTCGACAACCGTAGGCAGATTGATGTTCGAGACAGGGGCTGTAGACCCCCACGTCATTGATGAGTATAAAAAAGAAGCAGCAAGCAAAGGTAAGGCAACCTTCGAGTTCGCCTGGGTCATGGACAGCCTGAAGGAAGAGCGCGAGAGGGGCGTTACCATCGACATCGCCCATCATCGCTTCGATACCGCCAAGTACTACTTTACCGTGGTGGACTGCCCTGGCCACAGGGACTTCGTGAAGAACATGATCACCGGGGCCAGCCAGGCAGATGCTGCCGTATTGATCGTGGCCGTCCCGGACGGAGTCATGGCTCAGACCAAGGAGCACGTCTTCTTGTCCAGGACCCTGGGAGTCAACCAGCTGGTTGTGGCTATGAACAAGATCGATGCCACCACCCCACCCTACGACGAGAAGAGGTACAACGAGGTCAAGGAAGAGGTAGGCAAGCTCCTCAAGATGGTTGGATACAAGGTAGATGATATACCATTCATACCCCTCTCCGGTCTGATGGGAGATAACCTGGCCAAAGCCAGCACCAATACGCCCTGGTACAAGGGCCCAACCCTACTCGAGGCCTTAAACAACCTCAAGGTCCCGGATAAGCCCACCAACCTGCCTCTGCGCGTACCGGTGCAGGACGTCTATACCATCTCAGGTGTCGGCACTGTGCCCGTGGGCAGAGTAGAGACCGGTGTCATGAGAAAGAACGATAAGATAGTCTTCCAGCCCGCAAATGTGACCGGCGAGGTCAAGTCCATTGAGATGCATCATGAGGAGGTGCCTGAGGCATTCCCCGGAGATAACATCGGATGGAATGTGCGTGGCGTCTCCAAGAAGGACATTCGCCGGGGAGATGTCTGCGGATCGGTGGAGAAGCCCCCGACCGTTGCCAAGGAGTTCAAGGCCCAGATAGTGGTGCTGCAGCATCCAAGCGCCATATCCGCTGGATATACTCCAGTATTCCACTGCCATACAGCTCAGATCGCCTGCACCCTGACAGCCATTCTGGCCAAGCTGGACCCGAGGTCCGGTGCAGTTAAGGAAGAGAATCCCGCCTTCATCAAGGCTGGAGATGCGGCCATCATCATGGTCACTCCCTCCAAGCCCATGGTCATTGAGCCGGTGAAGGAGATTCCCCAGCTGGGCAGGTTCGCCATTAGAGACATGGGCACGACCGTCGCAGCCGGCATGTGCATGAGCGTGGTACCACGCTGAACCAACTTTTTTTGGTGTAAACATGCAAAAGGCTAGAATTCGGCTCTCTGGCACCAATCCCTTGATGCTGGACGATATCTGCAATCAGGTCAAAGGGATTGCCCAGAGGACGGGCGTCCATATGGCGGGCCCCATCCCTCTTCCCACTAAGAGAATGGTTGTACCATGCAGAAAGAGCCCTGATGGAGAGGGAACAGCGACCTGGGACCACTGGGAGATGAGGGTGCACAAGAGGCTTATCGATCTAGATGCCGATGAGCGCGCTCTTCGGCAGCTCATGAGGATTCAGGTTCCTAAAAACGTGAATATAGAAATCGTTCTGGAAAGCTGAGATCAGTAGGTAGGGGTGCTTCCCGGGAAGAGAGCCCGCTGCCTATATCATTCTAAATTTTCAGAGGAATGTTCCAGTATCATAGGATTATTTGCATAAGATGCTGGATTGAATGAGATTAAAGGGGATGTGGACTCGTAGTATAGTCTGGATAGAATAGAGGCCTCCGGAGCCTCGGGCCCGGGTTCGAATCCCGGCGGGTCCGTAACATTTTTGCAGTTGATTCTAAATTTTGGGCTTTCTGGGATTTACTGAGTCTCGCTAAAGATTTCCAGAAGTGACCGCTGTGGCAGTACACTCTCCGGAAATTTCTTAAGTTAATTAAGCAGGATCGCCGATCGGTAGATTCCGGTTGATCTTCTCTCCGCTATCAGCTGCTGGATGCCTTTTCTGCCCTGGCATTTGACCTGTCTGCTCCTTTTAGAGTAACCCCATCATCGATCTTTTTGAGAATGATGGTCCCATCGCCCAAATGGTCTATGGCAATCCTGTCTCCAGTGCATAGGTCAAGGCCATATCTGATGGCTAGGGGAAGCTGAACCCTGCCGTTAGCATCGATATTGGTAATCAATCCACTCACCTAGGCCATCCATCCCTCTTGTTTATAAAAGGCTTATTCTGAGATGAGGTTCATATGAAGGCAATGCGATAAGATGTCTGATCTAGAAGATGGCAAAACCGTGAATTTCTTGTCGATCCATCGGGGAAGCAGGCTGCCGGCAAGGAGGCGGTCGCAAGAGCTGCCCTGCTCGCTGGCATGGCCGGAGAGCATGACTTTTCATCGAATGAACTCTCTAGCAGTCTATGCCCTCGCATCCCGCCTCTCGCTTCTCCTTAGCTGGATCGTCCCGGAAGACCAGCCTCTTTTCCACATCGAACGTGCCGGTAAAGGACTCGTGCACCTTGACATCCTTGGAGAACATCTTGTGCAGATGGGCATCGGTCTGCCAGGTTCCATTAAACGAGTTCCTGGTCGATATGCCTACCGAGTCAACCGGGCTGGTGCTGAGGAGCCGTGCGATCTCATTCGGGTCAGCGGTATAAGAGGAAGGATTTGTGGAGGCGAAGAATGTGCTTCCTTCCCTCTCCATCTCGGTGACGGAGAAGGACTCCTGAACCTCAGCTCCTATTCCTCCCCAGAAGGATTTGGAGTTGATGTACTTGGTTCCCACCATTGGGGTGGTGCCGGAGTAGGTGATCCGAGTGTTCTCCCAGAGGTTCAGGGGAATAGTTGAGTCATTGCTCATGCCCGGCATCCGCCCAGCTCTCTGGGATTCAACGGTTCCCGTATCCATCTCCAGGTCGCCGTCACCGGTCATGAAGCTGTTATACTCCAAAGCCAGGTTTCTGTCCTTTACTGAGACGCCAACCTCGAAATAGCCCGTTCCTGCCACCTTCAGGCCGTTGGTGAACTCCCCCTCCTGGACCTGCCCGGATAGAGCAGATGCTATGCCAGTTTGCTCCAGGGTGAAGAGGAATATCAGCAACAAAGCCAACGCTACTCCCCTCGTAATCCTACCCCATTTTTCTTACTGGAGATCTATTTGGATCTTCTAGATAAAAAAGTTATTGCACTGGGGGGGCGATAGTTTGATCTCATTCCTTTGCCCAAACTCATGGCTGATGTCAGGGGATCTCGCTGTGGTCATGGATGTAGCAGGGACCATTATGAGGATGTATCGCGTGGCCAAGGACATACCAGGAGATATTATCCTGGAGAAGGTCGTCACCTGGGAGCTTATCATGGAGAAGAGTGGCCGGGCACTGGTAGTGCCTCAGATCGATCCGGATATGATAATATCCTGCAATCCCGACCATCCCATCAGAGTGCTGGTCTTGGGTCGCGAGGATTGCATCAAGATCAGCTGCTCATCCTCTCAGATCTCCCCAGATGAGGTCTTGAGGATTCTGAAGAGCTCTCCGGTCAAGATGCGCGAGCTGCAGGAGGCCTGTGCAATAGTGAAAGCGAAATGCCCGGGGAACTATCGCACTGCAGGATTCATCGTTGACCATGATCATGGAGAGATCGCCTATGCAATCAGCACTGGTGGCATTCCATTTCCTGGATTGGAGAGGGTACTGCTTGATTTAAAGGCTATGGGCGCAGATGTTTATCTAGCCTCAGGAGATAGCAGAAGGAGCCTGAACAGCCTGGACGATCTGGGCATAGATCCATCGCGAATGAATCCAGTAGCCAACCCCTGGCGGAAGAAGGAGATTGTAGCAGAGCTCAAGGAAAGGTATGGCCATGTGGTCATGGTTGGCGATGGCTTGAATGATATCTATGCCTTGAAGGCGGCAGACCTGGGAGTTTTGACGGTGGAGCAGCACACTCGCCCCTCTCCCAGGTTGCTGGATTCCGCTAGTGTCATCATCAAGAGCATCCGTGACCTTCCCCGAGTCATTAAAGAATCTGGATCTATCGGCCAGAACGAATCTACTCCTTCCCGACAAGGCGAACTACAAGAAAAGTATTATATACCTTGACAGTTGACCCTCTGTCCGGCAACCTTTTAATTCGCTTCGAAATGAGATTGAACTAGAAGATACTAGGAGTAGCCAATAAATGTTCGAAGAGCTTTTAGAGCTATACAAAACAAAGGCCGAAGAGATTGAAAGAGATCGTCGAGAAGCACAGGCTATGATAATGCTCGTCTCCGCTATCGACAAGATGTCCCAGGACATGGACTCTAAGAAGAGCGATGTCGAGCTTTTGGGCAGGCTGATCGATCAGGTTGACCGCTTATCCAAAGAGGTATCCGACCTGAAGAGCCAGTTTCGCACCAGGCAGGCCCGGCCTTCTGCTGCAGTGGAGTCAGGCGCAGGCGATGGTAAGGCCCTGGATAATCATGCCCGATCTCTGATCGATATCATGGCGGAGAAGCCGGGCAGATACACCACCAGCGAGCTGGTGGACATGCTCGGTCTGAATAAGACAACGGTCATAAGCGTGATGAAGCGCGCTTTGGAGCTTGATCCCAAGCACGTCAAGATGAGCCAGGGCAAGAGGCGTAAGCTCTATTTGTCCTATGTCTCCGATGAGGATACGCAAAAGGTAGAATCCTCATCTGGGACTGGTGAATCTGACCGGATGAAGCTTGAGCTCATGGCCATGACCTGAGGGTGAAGCTCATATAAGCTGCAAAATTTGATACGATCGAGGCCGAACAGCCGGAAAACATCCGGCAGCCTTTCGCTTTGCGGGTTGCCCTTATGCCGGACTTTCAGAGATGTTTTCTCCCCAAATCGCCCTAATCTATTTAGTCATTTAATGTCGACCTGCATATTAACAGTGGATCTTGGGTATCTTGCTACTTATATATAGCAATCTTGACTTATTATGATATTCGGTTATGACATCCGCAGCAGATGATTATGATCCTGACCGGCAATATAGAATCTCGAAATGATGGGAATCATTTCAGCTCTCCTCTGGACGGATGAGCCGGAAGGCTTTGAATATTCCGGCAATTGCATTCTTCACTAGCTCTCTTCTCAATTCCATGCGGTAGATCAGCACCACAAATACGGTGAAGGTGGTGGCCAGGGCGAAGACTATGGCCAGAACGGTCACCATGCCGAAGTTATTGGTGATCAGAAATGGGGATGATATCAAGGCGGCAAATCCGAATATGGTGGTAAGCCCTGAGGCGATCAATGCCGAGCCTATGGCCCTGGTGGCTGTGGAGAGGGCCTTTCTAGGTTCGCCGATCTTCTCCAGCTCTTCATAGAACCGCTCCATCATCAGGATGGCGTACTCTGATCCTACTCCCAGGATCAGGGCTCCCAGGCACGCAGTAAGAGGGGTGTATTTCATGCCTGATATGTACATCACACCACCCATCCAGCCTATCACCACCAGCATGGGAAGCACAGGAAGCAAGGCCTTTATCAGATCCCGGTAAATCGCCAAGAGCACAATGAATATCAGCAAGAGTCCGAAGAGAGTCATCTCCGTCCTTCCTTTGGTCAGGGCGGTTATGACCGTGGTCATCACCACTGCGTCTCCAGTCATTCTCACCGAGACCCCTGCGGGAGGAGGATTCCAGGCGATGTCTTTATCGATCTCTTTCATCAGCCGGTCTGAGCCCTCAGTGCCTAGGTTGGTTATGGTCTGGCCTACATTGAGGTCGATTATGGCGGTGTTGTGTCCATCCAGGTATATATCCCGCCAATTGGCAGGAAGGGCCTCGATTAGCGTGCGGATGATTGTCCTATCCGTGGGGAGAGTTCCCTGGTTTGCCTCTTTTGTCAGGCTGGCAATGCTCGTATATCCCAATATCTGATCTCTGGAGCCTTTCAGATAGATGGAGAACTCCTCCATCCACTCCAGCACCCGCGGATCGGTGACATCATCGGCCTGCACCAGCAGCTGGATGCTGTCAGTGCCCCCGAAGGTCTCGCTCATATGCCAGTAATCTATCAGAGGAGGCAGATCCTGGGGCACATAGTTCTTGAAGTCGGTGTCCACGGGGACCTGGGTATCTGAATATATGCCGGCCAGGGAAAGAAGTAGGGCTAAAGCCAAAACGAGCTGCCACCTCTCAATGCAAAAGCCTGAGATTCCATCCAGCATCCTCTCAAAGATCGTCTCCTCTTCCCTCCGGCTGCCTTCTCCCCGGTCGCCTGCATTCGTATCTTGGGTCGAATGCTTATCTATTGGCTGGTGGTTCAAGCGCTTTCCCACGGCAATGTAGAGGATGGTCACCCCCACGAAGAGGGCAGAGAGGAAGCAGAGGATCAGTCCGATCAAGCAGAGCAATCCGAAGTCCCTGATCATGGGGATGGAGGATGTGAGCAGAGAGATAAAGCCAATGGAGGTTATGATCAGGGCGATGATCACCGGTTTGGTGACGTGTTTGACCGTTTCTACCACCGCTTTTTGCGGCTGGCCGGTGCGAGTGAACTCCTCATTTATCCGGTTTTGGAACTGGATGGCATAGTCGATGCCTATGCCTATCAGGACTGGAAATGCGGACATCGACACCATGGTGAATGGTATATGCAAGAGGCCCATGGCACCGAAGGTCCAGCCAACCCCCAGGAAGACGATTGGTATAGGAAGTAGGGACCACTTCACCTGGTTGAAGGTGATCAGCAATGCCACGATCATCAGAAAAGCTGCCAGGAGAAGAATGGGACCGTTGCTCTCGGCCATCTCTGCAGTTATCGAATTCATCAGGGCAGGATCGCCGGTGACCGTCAGCCTGGTGTCAGCAGGAAAGCTGGCCAACAGCAGCTGGCCTTTTGTCTCCTGGTACAGCTCCCCTTGCTCGCTTTCCGTGAGGGAGACCGGCAGCTCTATGGAGAGCATGGTATGGCTGCGATCGGGCAATATAGCCGCCAATATGAGATCGTCCGCGGACAGGATCTCATCTATCCTCTCCTGATCGGGAATGGCTCTTATTCCGCTGCTCTCTTTCTCTGTATCGGCCACTATATCGGCTATGCTGGTGACGGAGAGGACATCCGGAGCCTCTTTCATCTTATCGGAGAAGGTGAGCATCGACCGGAGGACCTCTGGCTTTGCCACATCATCCGCCTCGATCAATACGGCGATGGATGCGGTTCCAAAGTTCTGCACATAGAGATGGTCATAGACCTGATAAAGGGCGGAGTCCTTGCCCACCATGCTTTCGGTGGTCAGCCCTTGCATCTCGATCTGTTGGGCATAGTGGACGGCGCTGAGGGTGATGAGCAGTGTGGCAAAGATGATAATAATGGGATTGTCTGAGATCCACCGGCCGAGCTGTTCTGAGCCGTTCATTGCATATGCCTCGTTTCCTCTTTGAACTGCCATAGCCCGGGATCTTCCCGAGCCAGCATGGCAAAAGTTCGGATATTATCGACCAATCGAAACATGCGAAAGATAGATAAAAGTTGTGGTCTTCTCTCTATTGATGGAGCAAGAGGCAAGAGCCGTCTTGAAGAGGCATATGATAGATGCCTGTGTCAAAGGGGCCAATAACCGCGGCTGCTGTGATGCAGTTGGGGTTTTGCAGGGCACACTCTTTCTGACGGGTGTTCCCCTGTCCATGGACCAGCTGGTGGAGGAGACTGGCTACAGCAAGTCCACGGTTAGCACCAATATGGGCATCTTAGAGAGGATAGGCCTGGTCAAGAGGGTGGTCATACCGGGCGATAAGAGATATCACTATATTCCAGTCACAGATGCCGATTCGTTGAGGGGAGATATGATAGCCAACATCCGCCAGAATCTGCAATGCATACTGAATGCACTTGACCGAACGGAGGCAGATCTGAGGGCCTGGGAGAGTCCAGACCCATCGGTCATGCAGAGGATTGAGGAAATTAGGCATTTTTATCGGCAGAACGATAAGTTGTTGGATCTGATATCAAGGCACAATACCGAGGATTTGATCCAGCTGCTAGAGACGTCCTTCTGAGGGTATGAATTTTTTTAAATGGAATGAAATAAACATTTTTCTACTATGATTAGCTCGAAGCTTAGACCAGAGGGCTTCATCGATTTTGAATACGTTATAAGGTGCATTCAATACATTGATTAAGGAGTTGATATGTTAATGAACTGAAGAGCTGAAATATAATGGATTTTAATTGGAGAGGAGCTTTGGGCATTGGGATCTTGAAGAGATGATCGGTCAGATGCAGTGGCGCATAGATAGTTGCACGAATGGCGAGGGTGATGATCAGTCGCGGATCGCCCTCTTTAAGAGCGATCTGGATAGGATCTCTGCCCGTTTATGTGAGCCAAATAGCAGTAATCTTGGCAATACCCTCCTAGATGATCTGATTTCAGATAATCCTTGCTGCCTCTTTTTGCAGGATCGAGGTCTTCGCTACACCTGGCTTTCATTTGAGAGGCCTCCTGGAATGGATGGCTTGCTGGCCCTGGGAAAGACGGATGAGGATATTTTTTCGCCAGCGGAGGCAGATCGGCAAAGGAGGATCAAAGAGAGGGTGATAGAGACTGGGAATCCCGCCCGGGGCGAGGTCCATATCTCGAAGGATGGGATGGAGCAATATCTTGATTACGTCTACTATCCCTGGCAAGACGAAGACGGAAGGACTCTGGGTGTGGCAGGCTGCATCAAGGATGTAACCGAGCGAAGGATAGCCCAGATCCAGCTGCAAAGAATGGTGCAGTCGGTGGAAAGCTCTCCAACAGCGATCGTTTTATTTGATTTCGAGGGCAGGATCGAGTATGTAAATCCCCTCCTCCTTCAAAGCTGTGGATATGATGATGCCTCTCCTGTGATGGGCTGGTCAATATTCGATTTCACCAATGAGGATGGCAAAAGCAAGCTGCGAGAGGTGATCATTCCTGTCCTTCTATCCCAAGGGAATTGGCAGGGAGAGCTGCCCATACAGGGGACTGACGGACAATATTATACTGCAGAGATGATCTGCACCAGGATCGCGGCGTACTCTGGAGGTTCAGTCTATTTCCTGGCCAACTTCTGCCATTTATCCGATAGCATGAGGGCTGAAGAGGCACTGCTTTTAGATGAGTCGGGGCTGGAGGCTTTGCTTAAGCTTAATCCGATGGATGAAGCCTTCCTCAAGGAGCTTGCCGACTATGCTATTCAAGCGGGTGCAAAGCTCACTGGCTCGAGATTTGGCTATCTCACCTTTATGGATGAAAGCGAGGGCATCATTTTCATGAGCCACTGGTCCAAAGATCCCCTGCCTGAGGATGGCGCGGATCGGAGCAAGATGGCATATCATCTGGGTGAGCCCTGCCTCTGGGGCGAGTCCCTGAAAAGGCGTCGAGCGGTGATCGTCAATGACAATTCCATTTATTGCGGCAAATCTCACCTCTCGCCGGATGAGGCTTGGGTCCTGCGATATATCAGCGTTCCCATCATGGATAAGGGAAAGATCGCCATCGTAGCTGCAGTCGGCAATAAGGAGGAGGAATATAATGATGCCGATGTGCGCCAGCTCACATTGCTCATGAGCGGCATGCACAAGCTCATTCAGAAGCGCAGGACCGAGGAGGAGCTGCGCCAGCGGGACCTGCTGCTCAGGAGGGTGGCCACCGCCACCACAAATCATCTTCTTGCCACCGATCCTGATGCTATCAAGAAAGCTCTGGGAATTCTGGGGATTTCAATAGGCTCTGATCGGATTACGATCCTGGAGAGCGCTGAATGGACGGGCACCGAGTCCGTATTTGAGGAGTCGATCCAGTGGCTTAGGGAGCCTGCAGAGCCATTTCGGGGAAGGATCTCCTGGGACCAATTCATCGGATGGCAGGATGCTCTCTCCCGCGGCAATCCCATTCAGGGCATAACATCCAAGGTCATTGATCCGGGACGGAAGCTCCTGGAGGATAACGGTATCATCTCCTTTCTCCTTCTGCCTGTATTCATCGAGAGGCGTTTTTGCGCCGTCATCTCCATTGATGACTGCCATTTTGAGCGGCGGTGGACGGAGAACGAGGTAGCAATTCTACAGGCGGCAGCGGAAAGCATAGGAAATGCTTTGCTGCGCCGGCGGACTGAGGTGGCCCTGAGGGAGAGCAAGAGAATGCTCACCACCCTTATGAGCAATCTGCCTGGAATGGCTTATCGCTGCAGGAACGATCGCCAAAGGACCATGGAGTTTGTAAGCGATGGATGCCTGGAGCTGACCGGCCGCCCATCACCCGAGCTTCTTCATAATAGCGCAATTTCGTATGCCGATCTGATCCATCCTGATGACCGGGATCGCGTCTGGAGTGAAATCCAGCAGGAAACGGAAAAGGGAACTCCGTTCCGTCTCACCTACCGGATTAATGCAGGCTCAGAAACGAAATGGGTCTGGGAACATGGTCAGGGGATCTTTGACACCTCTGGAAAGCTTCTCGCCCTTGAGGGCTTCATCCATGATATCACTGAGAGGAAGCTGGCAGAGGATGTGCGGAAAAGGACCCAGGAAGAGCTGGAGATGAGGGTATCAGAGAGGACTGCCTGGCTTTTGAGGATCAACAGGGCCCTCAACGAGGAGATGTTAGAGCATAAGGAGACGGAAAAGAAGCTTCTCCAGGCTCAGCAGGCAGCAGATGCAGCATCCCGCTCGATGGGGGAATTTTTGGCCTACATGAGCCATGAGATACGCACTCCCATGAACTCTGTTATCGGTCTTGCCGGCTTGCTGCTGGAAACCAATCTGTCGCCTGAGCAGCGCGATTACGTGCAGACCATTCACAGCAGCGGCGATGCCTTGCTGAGCATCATCAATGATATCCTCGACTTCTCCAAGATCAACGAGGGAAAGATGAAGCTGGAGCTCGAGCCCTTCTCCCTGCGCAAGTGCATTGATAGATCTATCAACATGGTGGCGGCAAAGGCGGCTGAGAAGGGTCTGGAGATGGGGTTCTATCTGGATGATCTCGTCCCTCAGACCGTAGTTGGAGACTCAGTCCGGCTGCAGCAGATCCTGGTCAATCTCCTGGGCAATGCGGTCAAGTTCACAGAAAGGGGCATGGTATCCCTTGAGGTGAAGATGGGTGACGAACCAGGAATGCTACACTTCTCAGTGACCGATACCGGCATCGGCATCTCCAAAAGCGACATGAAAAAGCTGTTTCACTCCTTCAGCCAGGTAGATGCCTCCACCAGCAGAAAATACGGTGGCACTGGCCTGGGCCTGGCCATCAGTCGCATGCTGGTGGAGCAGATGGGGGGAAGGATATGGGTGGAGAGCGAGATGGGGAGCGGCTCCACATTCCATTTCCAAATAAAGGTTGAGGAATCATCCGGGGATGATGCATCCAATCGAATCCTGGCGGGCAAGAGGATAAGCGCGATAAAACCCGGCTATCAGGAGGTTGATCACCGGGATTTGAAAATTCTGCTGGCTGAGGATAATCCGGTCAACATGAAAGTTGCTCTCCTCATGCTCAATAAGCTGGGATACAAGGCAGATGTGGTCTCCAACGGGGAAGAGGCGGTTCAGGCTCTGAGCCATAAGCATTATGATGTGGTTTTAATGGATGTGCAGATGCCTAAGATGGATGGCCTGGAGGCGACAAGGGCTATATTGGATATAGATCTAGTTGATCGCCCCCGAATCCTGGCAATGACCGCTTATGCTCTGGAGGGGGATCGGAAGAGATGTCTGGACGCCGGCATGGATGGCTATATCTCCAAGCCTGTGCAGATCGATGAACTCCGGGCCGCCCTTCAGGCATTAAATATCGGCCGCCAGAGGGCGGATTGAGCGGGGGAGGATCCCCTCACCGGAGCATCACCTTGCTCATGGTCACCAGGAAGAGGGCCATTAGCAGCCATCCGGCCAGGGTCTCAAAAACGGTCAGGAACTCGAAGCCCTCAATGATGCTGATGTTCTGGGGGGCCCGGCCAAGAAACCACATGCTGCTGAAGTAGAAGGCATCGTTTATCGATATGCTGCTACCGGGGCTTGCAGAAGCAGAAGGTTGCAGGGCGTGTGCTCCCCAGAAGATCGCTGTGAAGAGGATGATCAGAGACAGGCTGAGGATCACGGTGTGGGATGGACGGACTCCATAGCCGCAGGAGAGCCAGGCCAGGCGGTCGATGATTCTGGGAAATGCCTTCGTGGTCCGGGCATGCTTCTCCTTTCGATACTGATAGTAACAGTCGTCCTCGTCCTCGAACTGCTCCAAGTTTCTGAAGTTCTTTATCAGGGTGAGATAGACTGAGCCGTTGTAGGGCAGATGTTCGCGGATGGTGTTCCAGCGGACCACAATGCGGTTGTAGTTCAGGTCCTTTAGGTGGATGCTGGCGTCCTCTTCGAAGATGGCGTCGGAGAGCCGCAGGGTGTACACCCTGGCATTGGAGAGGTGAAAGCTGCGATGGAATTTCGCCCGGCCGAAGTCACCATCGTTGAACCTGGCTCGGGAGAAGTTGGCCTCGGTAGTGAAATGAGCGCGGGAGAAGTTGGCTTCCCCGTGAAACTGGGCCTGGGAGAAACCGGCGTCTTCCTGGAAGAAGGAGTCAGAGAAGTTGGCCGCCTGAGAGAATACGGTGCCGTCAAAATCCACCAGCCCCTGAAAGGCGGAGTGGTCGAAGAACACATTTCCCTTGATCACAGAGTACTCTATCTTGATTATCGATTCTACGATCTTCCGCTTGTTTCTGTTCAAAGGTAGGTCCAGATTGTGCAGGTCCAGGTCACCGTAGATGATGACATTCTCATACTCAACCGGCTTGCCCTCTTCTATCCTTTTGTGGATCTCCTCTGCCTTGATCATCAGAAGGCTATCGACCATAAGCGTAATGAGTATTCGATAAATGCAGATATGCCTTTCGCTCGACCGGTCTATGCCTCGCCTCTTCCCAGGAGCATCTCCTCGATCCAGTCCCAGTCGTGCTCATAGATGTGGGCAGAGGAGCTGGTGGTGGAGATGGAGCCCGGCTGGGCACCCACTTCTCGTGCTGCATATTCCAGCAGCCTGGCCAGACCGTAGAGGTTGGCGGGATAGGCCCCGGCGAAGTCATGGCTGCGAAAGAAGATGGCCAGGTGCAGCCTGCCGCCGCGTAATTTGAAATCATCAACGATCATGCAGGGGACTTCATTCCTCTCCCCATCCACCGGGGGGATCCAGGTCACTGACGTGGCCCGGCGGGTGGCAGGAGATTCCTTCAGCCGTTGAATGGCCATATCGATCTGATCCAGGGGTGGGGTGCCTGGCAGGCGCCAGGCGCGCAGCCTCTCGCCATAAGTATACTCAAATCCGGGATTGTCGCCGCAGAGCAGTTGATGGGCATACTCCTCCAGCCGCTCCTCATTCCAGGAGTACTCCTCCGGAATCATCTCTTGATATGGATTCTCCACCACTACCTGCAAGGATAGAAGCTCTCGTATCTTGGTCCCTCTCTCATCCGAGATCTCTTCACCCTGTCTCCAGATGAGGTTCAGACCTCGATGCCAGGCATCGGAGATGGAGCGGGCGCGTATAAACCTGCCCAGCCCATTGCTCTTCAGCTCTGATGATGCCGTATGCGGCAAGATCTGTCCACCCCTCCGTCCATGTGTTGTTAATCCACTTTTCAACATATCAAGATAACCCTCTTCGCCAGATGACTGGTGAGATGGTGGATCGCCAAGCCCAGTTCGCTGTAGCTGAACTCTATCTCGATCAATCCTGAGTATGCCATTAACAATATGATTATCAATATTAACTCAATAAATATTAGCAAAGCTATGAGAAATAAGCCGAATCCCGGCGTGCGAATGACCTCAAATGCAAAGTCCCACAGAGTCCTTCCCACAACCATATGAATCCTCACAGAGAGCAACAGGAAGTGTTACTGTCCAAAGGCTATAAAGTGTAGCAATGAGGGAAGGGCGAAAGTGAGTTACACGGGAAAAGATACTTTAATAAGGGCTTTGAAATATCTTTGCTGATGGGTGACTTTGAGTGGGCAATGGTCAATTCTCTAAACTCCTTCTTCGAGAGGGAAGGCATTAAAGCCATAGCCTACCGGCTCCGACAGTCGCGGTTTGCCACCCAGCTGGCCGATATCCTGGTGGACTCTAAAATTGCCGAGTACTACCTGGCAATCGAATGCAAAAGCCTTGATGCCCGCAAGACCCGGTCGCTTTATTTCAAACAGCACTTCAGCGAGGCCTCCGGCGGCCATCAGATAGAGAGGGAGACGGATTTCATCACCCGTTCTGGCCGTCAGGGCATACTGGCGGTGGAGCTGCGTTATGGGGTGGGGAAGAGCAGAACTGCCCATCTCGTCCCCTGGGGGCAGATATTCGACCGCTACAATGAGGGTGAGGCGGGGATAACATTGCAGGAGGTCCAGGTCAATCCTCCACTGGAGAGAAGGGGTGGAGCTTATGAGATATCCCGTCTGGACATACTCAGGATCACCGGATACTATGATCTGGCAGGTAACGGTCTCTTGCATGAGGCCGATCTTTACCCCGAGGACCTCAGTTTGGAGGAGTAAGCGGTGCGGGACAGATCTGAAGGCCCGGAAATCAGTGGCTGGATTCCAAGCCAGCAATTTTCAAAAGCTTTATCTCACTAAAAAAACCGAATCAAATATCGACAGAATCATGCACAGGAGTGAAAGGATATGACCCGAACAGAGGATTTCTTGAGGGAGGCGTTTGCCGGTGAATCTGGAGCGAACAGGAAGTACAGCATATTTGCCGCTCAGGCGGATAAGGAGGGCTACGCTCAGGCCGCCAGGCTCTTTCGGGCCGCTGCCGAGGCGGAAGCGGTGCACGCAGCCAACCACCTGCGCGCCCTAAAGGCCATCAAGACTACCAAAGAGAATTTGCGTGAGGCGATCGCCGGAGAGACGCATGAGTTCAAGGATATGTATCCAGAGATGATAGCTATAGCAAAGGAGGAGGGCGCCCGGGATGCTGAGAGGTCGTTTAACTATGCCAATGCGGTGGAAGAGCATCATGCCTGGCTATATCATGATATGCTCGAGGGGCTGGATATCCAGAAGGAGCCATTCCCCTATTACGTCTGCCCGGTATGCGGCATGACTGTGGATCACAAGGCTCCCGACAAGTGTCCGGTCTGCGGGGTCAAAGGAAGCATGTTCAAGAAGATCGAATAGAGCAAAACGGATTTATCCTGCACCCCCATAATCATCCATATGAGATATCTAATGATTCTGGCAATGGCCCTGCTGCTTTCAAGCTCTTGCGCTTTATGCCAGTCAACTGACCGCTCCCAGGATGATCCGGTATCAACCATTTTGAGGGAGCTGGTGGTCGCATCATCGGACGACCTGAAATCCTACACCTTCTCCATGGAGATGGAGCAGGATATGACGCTTGAGAACCTCTCTTCTGGCCAGTCTCAGCAGGTTCAAACCCGGTCCATCGGCTTTGGCCTGGTAAATGTGACCGATCAGGCCCTAAAGCTCGTCATGGCCACTCTGACTTTTATTCCCGGTGATGAAGGCAACTCCACGGCATCAGCCCTGGAAGAGTATCTGCAAAACGACACCATTTATATGAAGATGGATGGCAACTGGACCGCTATGGAGCTATCCGGATTGGGTGATGCATGGTCCCAACAGAATTCCCTGGACCAGCAGATCGATATGCTCAATCAGTCCCGGCTCACTTTAGTCGGCTCGGAGATGGTGGGGGACGAGGACTGCTATAAGGTGCGAGCAGAGATTGACATTGCCTCTTATGCTGATCCCCTTTCCCAGGAGGTGGCTTCCATTGTGCCATTCATCCCCCTGAATTTCTCCGATATCCTGCGTAATATGACCATGGAGGTCCATTACTGGATATCCAAAGAGAGTCAGCTCTTAAAGAGGGCGGATGTGTTTGAGACCCTTTATATGACTCCCCAGTCACTGGGACTGCAGTCATCAGAGGAGGAGAACATGGCGGTTCGCATGAGCTCCACCACTTCCGTGGTCTTCGATGGATTCAATGAGAGCGTAAATATCGTTCTGCCGCCCGAGGCCAGCGCTGCTCAGCTCTTCAATATGTCATCTTATCCTGAGAGCGAGGCGGTTGCAGTCTCTTTATTGGATCAGGACGGACTGAACGAGACTGCGGTCATCGAGGCGCTCCCCGCAACGGTGTCCGATGATGCTCTGCCCCAGGATGAGGCAAGCGTTGTTCTGCCGGAAAACCAGTCCCTCTCGGCCTGAGGGCTCACAATAGGACGATTGCGCCATCCGAATCGAGCCTTCACCTGTTCGATCAGCGCAGCTGATCATCCTGGGTGGGCTCAACCATACCTTTTCCGAGAAAAAACTCACAAGCTGCAGAGCCCTTGCAGCTCTATCGAATAGTTATTATATGCCATACTCCTTATCGACCTTTCAACGCTCAGCAAGCACTGATGGTGCGACAGATGGCAACCTTGGACAGAGATAAAGTATCAACGGCCGGCGATAACTGTGACCAGCAAACAGATCCTGAAATAGACAAGGACTTTGCCCACCAGGTCATGGCAACTGTAGGGCAGGGAATAGTGGTAAGCAGTGAAGGATGGCGCTTTGAATACGTAAATCCTGCCTTTGCCCGCATGGTAGGCAGGATGCCAAAAGAGCTTATTGGCAGATCCATGGATGAGCTCATCCACCCCCATGACCGCCCTATCCTGATCCAGGCAAGGTCAAGGCGGCAGGCGGGAGAGACATCTTCCTACGAGGCCAGACTGATACGGTCCGATGGATGTGTGTTCCCCGTTCAGGTAACCGGCACGCCGCGCTGGCAGGATGGCAAATTTTTTGGATCCATTGTCGCAGTCACAGACTTAACAGAGCGCAAAAGGTTTGAGGACGAACTCAAGAAAAGAGAAGCCGAGAACAGGTTGCTCCTCGATTCAATTCCCGATTCCATCTTTCTCCTCGACAAAGAGGGCAACTTCCTTGATTATAGAACCCCCAATTCTTCAATCCTTTACGCCCCTGCGGAGCTGTTCATGGGGAAGAATATACACAGTATAATGCCGCAGGATCTGGTAGAGTTAACGATGAATAATATCGAGATGGCAAGGCAAAGCGGAAAAATGCAGGTCTTCGAATATCAGCTGCCGGCAAATGGTGAGATAAAACATTTTGAGGCGCGCATTAACCTCTGCGAAGGGGGGGATTTCCTGGCACTGGTACGGGACGTGACAGAGCGCAAAAGGTCTGATGAGATGCTCTGGAAGGCCAAAGAAGAGGCTGAGGCTGCTGCCAAAGCCAAAAGCGAGTTTTTGGCCAACATGAGCCATGAGATAAGAACCCCTTTAAACGCCGTCATAGGCCTGACAGGGCTTCTCCTTGATACCGATCTGACTCCTGAACAAAGGAATTACTTGGAGATCGTCAGGAACAGCAGTGATTCATTGCTCAGCGTCATAAACGACATACTGGACTTCTCCAAGATCGACGGAGGCATGATGGAGCTTGAACATAGCCCCTTCGATCTGCGCAGATGCATAGAGTCTACAATGGACCTGATGGTGACAAGAGTGGCGGAAAAGGGGCTGGTGCTAAAAGTTGTCCTGGACGACCAATTGCCGACGATGCTGGTGGGCGATGCCAGCCGGCTCCGCCAAGTGCTAGCAAACCTATTGAGCAATGCCGTCAAGTTCACAGATAAAGGATTTGTAGAGGTCTCAGTTAGAGGAAATGCCATTCCGGAAGGATTTGAGCTTCGCTTCGATGTGTTGGATACTGGCATTGGCATGCCCCAGGATAAGCTGGACCGCCTGTTCATGCCGTTCAGTCAGATCGATTCATCAATAACTCGAAGATATGGTGGCACGGGCCTGGGACTTGCCATCTCAAAGCGCCTTGTGGGGATGATGGGGGGAAGGATCTGGGCTAAAAGCAATCCAGGAGTGGGCAGCACATTCACATTTACAATAAAAGTCAAACTGCCATGCATGCAGCCGGTGCAACATGAGGTCAAGGACTTAAAACCTGATATAAAGCCTCCAATCGAGGGACATTTTCAACAGGCCCTACCTTTGAGCATACTTCTTGCCGAGGATAACGCCGTCAACCAGATGGTTTTGCTGCAGATGTTGCGCAAGATCGGCTACCAGGCAGATCTTGCTTCCAATGGTTTCGACGTCCTGGCGGCCCTGGATAGGCAGGCCTACGACGTTGTTCTGATGGATATACAGATGCCCGACATGGACGGCTTTGAGGCAACCAGGAGGATTTTGGCGCGTTTCCCCAAGATGAAGCGCCCCAGGATCATCGCACTCACTGCTCATGCTTTAAATGGAGATAGGGAGAGATGTCTGGAAGCAGGCATGGACGGCTATCTCAGCAAGCCTGTAAAGATAGAGGATCTGCAGTCAGCGCTGCGGCCCACAGGGCATTGAAACAAGTCTTTCCCCAATCAGGCTTGCCTATGATCCGCCTGGTTTTTCATCTTTTGGGCATGATCCCTGCCTGAGGATCATGTTTTTTTTTTGGCTTTTCGCTGAATTAAGTGGGTGGGCCCAGCAGAGATTATAGCCTCTGTTTCTCTGTGTCTCTGCGGTTGGGTCAGAGCATAGCGTTTCACCACGAAGGCGAAAAGATACAGAGAATTTCCAATTCAAGTTCACCCATGCCAAGTGGCGAGGGGCCGCTCAATGTCCCGGGTAGCCAGCCGAGCCGCCCTCGATGGGGCCAGCGTCCTCGTAGCCCTGCCGCTGTCCAGTTCCTGCCAGGCGAGTGAGTGTCTGGGGATGAAACACCAGACTGAGAGCGTTCAAGGCGTGCTCTGCCGTCCTCTTCTCCGCCAACCAGGCGAGCGTCTTCTCGTCCTTGGCCTCATCCTCATGCACGAATACCTCCAGGATATGCTTGTTGGTCATGAGCTGGGCCATGATCAGGCCGCTGGATGCCTCATGGGCGCACATCTTGTCCTTATCTGCGGGGCCGGGCATCCCTAAAGCGATGACGATATCGCAATCATCTTCCTCCAGCAGCCTTTTGGCTGCCACAGGCAGGTCTTTGATTCCGGGGACGGTGTAGCGGACGATCTGGACTGATGCCTCCTTCTTGATGGTGCTCACTGCCGCCCGGGCCATATCGACCCGGGCGAAGGTGGTGTCGGCAATGCCGATGCGTTTCATAAAAGTACAGTTAGATGGGTTGGCTTTTAGGTTTATCGGCATCGTCTGGACCGCAGAGCACTCTTGAGTGCCTGCTGGCTGCTAGATGAGAGGCGGCAGCATAAGCGTGAACTGAGCGAAAGAATTAATTAGTATTAATATCTTCGCTACAGTTCCGTGGCCAGGGGCGGCTTTTCCTAACAATCTTCCTCCTTTACCTTTCGCCGCTCTCGGCCCTCTTCTCATTATTTTCATTGTCAGGATGACTGGATTTGCGGTCATGTGGCTATTATGGATAGATTATGGATGTGGACCAAAAGATTGAAGCATATTTGTGGTTGGGTGAGCTTTGGCGCGTCAAATATCAGCCCGATTTTTTAGTGCCGCACTGAAATTTGTTGGATGAACGCTCCCCGGGCAGAGGGCGGGAGGCAAAAGGGCTGCTAATTCTCCCGCCCCCTGAGCGTTCTTCCGGCCCGAAATTGACTCTCTCCAGGCGTCCAGACATATAGGGCCGATGAGATCGTTCATCCTGCTCTCTCTGCAGACAAGATTGCGGTCATATCTCTGGCCGCAGAGTCGAACAGTGCTCTTTCTGAGCTTTTGCTTCCCTCTCATCTCATTCTGGATAGACGAAGGCTCCATTTTCAGTCGGATCGTAGTCCAGTTTCATCAGATCGCTGAGGAACTCTCTATGGACCTGGACCGGATCGACATCCTGGAACTGCTCCGGGTAGAGCCACTTGGCCACGGTCAATGCACCCACCACCAGCTGGGGGCCGATGGAGAAGTCTCCGGAGATGATATGGACCCGTCCATCCCTCACTGCGGATATATTTCCGAATCCCTCGGTTTTCATGATCTCATCGTAGTAGGCCTTCATCGATTCGGGGTCGCTTGACTTGTAGCCGCCCTTATAGGAGAGGCCGATGATGACCTGAGGATCCTTATCGATGACGAACTCCGTCTCCAGATCTTTGTTGCCTTCCATATAGCCGCTGGCGATGTTTATGCCGCCTGCCAAATCCACCAGATCGGTAAAGCCGGTGCCGCTGGCATAGGCCCATCGGGCAGTAGGACCGGTATCGGCGCTCCTCTCCCTCTCCATTAGGACCCTCGCCCTGTCTTCGTCCTCTATTCTTGCTGCCTTATCCTGAATCTCTCCGATGTAGCGATCATACCAATCCAGATATCTTTGGGTTGAATCGGGATCGTCCAGCAGGAATCCCAGGACTGCCATCTCCTCTCTTAAGCTGGATGATCGGGATAGGTCGAATCTGAGCACCGCCATTCCTTCTGGCAGCTTGTCCTCAAGCGCATCGGTCGATGGAGCATTGGTAAAGGTGACCACCAGATCGGGCTGCAATGAGATTATGCTCTCGATATCCGGCTCGCTTGTGGTGCCCACAGCGGGAAGCTGGCTCAGCCTGGGAAAGAGCTCCACTCTCTCTCCTACGGTATTGTCCACTCCTACCGCCTTCTCCTCCCCGCCCAGCACGGCCAATGCAATGGCATGGCGCATGTTAAGGGTCAGGATACGCTCCAGGGGCAGCTCCAGGGTCAGGTTCTGCTTGTTGCCATCGATCAGGCTGATCCTCTCCGCTCTGTCTTCTATGAGCTCCTCTGCCAGCTGAAGGTCGGACAAATCCACAGTGCCATCCAGGTTAACATCGGATAGCATGGTGGCCTCCTTTGAGCCATTGATGATCTCCTGGATGTAGTCGATATCTGTTTGGTCTATTCTGTCGTCCATATTGGCATTGCCGAAGATATTCAGGGTGAAATCGGAGCCGATCGCTATGCCAGCCATTGATGCGGTCAAGGCGATCAGCAGTGTTGAGGCGATACATATTGGTCTATTCATGAAATTCCTCCTGAGGTTCATTTAATTATACCAAACATTTGCTTCTTATTATCTTATACGAATCAAATCAGGCATTTATAGCTATCTGCGATGAATAATCCGGGCTATGTCTGTTCTCATGCCCGCAGAGCAAAAAATAGATTTTAGCGATTGAAGCTGGATTTAGATCTTGAAATTCTCCTCCCCACTGATCGCTTCCATCTGCCTCTGACAGGCTTTCAGCTCCTCGGGGCTGCCCTGCACTGCCAGCCAGACCGCTCCCTCTGCCCCTCCTACCCCGCCTGCGGCCAGGATCTCCGCTTTGGCTCCAGATAACAGCCTTATGGCCTCGATCTCGGTGAAGACCTCACCTGGCAGGGGCAGAAGCCTGTGGCCATTGCTGCCGGGGGCGTTCAATCGCGCCGCCAGATCGATCAGATCTCCTGGTATACGTTTTTCCAGCCCCACGGGAAGGATCAGACTCACCCTGCGGCCCACTGCCGCCTGCAGGGCGGCGATTGCCGTGCCCCCCTGGGGATGGCCGATTAAAACTCCTGCCTGATGGCGGACGAGATCCAGAGCATTGGCCCCCTTGAGGATGACATCCCCCTCCTTCAGTCTGGCGGAGACATCGAATATGGTAGCGCCCTTCATCCAGATCCCCTCCTCTATCACCACGTCTCCAGGAAAATGGCTCTGGTCGGCCAGCCTGCCTTCAATTGTGGTCCTTCCCGGCAGGAGGGTGACCCCGCGGAAGAACCGATTCTTAGAGAAGCCCTTCTCCTGGCCCAGTGCCTTTAAAATCTCCTCTGCAACGTAGCCGTTGGTAGTGCCGGCGATGATGACTATGGTATGGGAACGCATCGCTTCTAAAATGGCAGGGTGGGAGGCCAATGCTTTAGCAATCAGCCTTTTTCCTGCCGCCGGGGTGAGGACGAACTGGTACATACCATTAGTGTGGCATCTTGATCAAGATAAATCCAATGACCAGAGATCTGGGGGGAATTGCACTCTCTCCCTTCAACCGATAGAATTAATAAGCATAATAGCACCGCTACTGGTTTGTGGCCAGGGGCGGCTTTTCCTTACAATCTCTTCCTTTACCTTTTGCCGCTCCCGGCCCTCTCCTCATTGCATCCAACCATCCGAACGGCTGGACCGAGGAATCTTATGGCAATTATGAGAAGATCAATTTGTCGGACGAATCCCCCAGGGGCAAAAGGCTTTCATCTGATATCTTCGAGCATAAAGGAGCCTGTTCTGCTGCAAAAATGATGCCCCTGAGGCCAAAGACCAAGGTCACCGCATTCGCCACTCCAGAATCCTTCCATCCTCCTCCGGGTCTCGGCTGCGTCCTTCTATCTGGCGGCCGCAGTAAGGGCAGACCAATCCCGGCGAATGTTCTGCTTCCTTTCTCTGGGCCTGCACCTGGACAAATCCCATGGCCAATAGCCCTGCTGGCAGGGCAAACAGGCCAATTCCCAGGATGACCACCACCGAGCCGATCAGCCTGCCCCAGGGAGTGATTGGATAGATATCTCCATACCCTACAGTGGCTAGTGTCACAATGCCCCACCACATGGCATCAGGAATGGAGGCGAAGGCCTCGGGCTGGGCGTCATGCTCCGCCTCGTACATCAAGCCGGCGGATGTGATAAGCAGAACGATTATGGTGAAGAGCATAAGGCCGAGCTCCTCCTTCTTCAGCCGGAGGACGTCATCGAATGTCTGCAGGGCGCGCGAGTAATGGGCCAGCTTCAAAATCCGGAAGAGACGGAAGAGGCGCATGGCTCGAACGAACCTCAGATCGGCGATGACGAATGGAAGATAGAAGGGAAGCACAGCTATAAGGTCCACCATAGCCAGGGGAGTTATCGCAAAGCGCAGTCTGTTGCCCTGAGGAGCGCGGTATATTGGATCTTCAATGCAGCTCCAGATGCGCAGGATATACTCGATGGTGAATATTCCTATGGAAAATACATTGAATGCTTCAAAAATGGGTCCGTAGGCGGAGTAGAGCCATTGCACCGTCTCCATGATCACCGCTACGACATTGAGAACCACTAAAAGCATGAGTGCGAGGTTGACCCGATTCGGCCAGCCGTTTGCATGGTTCTCCTCTTCCAGGATCTCATATATCCAGCGCCTATAGCTCTTGGGCATCCAGGCCTAGCTTATGTTCATCTTAATATATACGAACTTGCCTCTTTTTCAGCATGCGTGCTGCTCTCCTTCAGCAGACCGTCCTGCCCTGCCAGGATCTGAAAAACCTTTCTCAAGCCCTCTATTTGGCCAGCTCCGCTCTTGAGATGGGTGCAGAGATACTGGTCTATCCGGAGCTCTTCCTATCCGGATTTTGCTATGAGCCCATAGATCGCTTCTGGGAAAGAGGGACCCGCGCATTTGAGGAGCTCGATCCCTTCCGTGCTCTGGCAAAAGATTCTGACTGCCTGATCATCGGCTCGGTGCGCGGCGGCCGGTCAAACCTCGGCTTCTGCCTGGACCGCACCGGCCTGAAGCTGCGCCCCAAAATCCATCCCTTCGGCGAGGAGAAGAAGCACTTCGATGGGGGGGATTCGATCTCCCCCATAGCCACCAGGTGGGGCCGGGTGGGGCTGGAGATCTGCTACGACCTGCGCTTTCCCGAGGTGGCCCGCTCCCTTGCCCTGCAGGATGCTGACTTCCTGGTGACCGTGGCCCAGTTTCCCGCGCAGCGGGAGGAGCAGTGGCGGGCGCTAAGCCTAGCCCGGGCGATAGAGAACCAGATCCCTCACCTGGCCTGCAACTGGGCAGAAGGAGGCGGCTCCATGATCATCAGCGCCCGGGGCACTGTGCTGGCAGAGGCGGAGAGCGGCGAAGAGATCATATTCGGCGAGGTCGATCTATCCGAGAGGGACCAGGTACGAGGTGAGATCCCCTGCTTTTCCGACCGCCGGCCCGAGGTGTATTGAGGTGATGGCATAAACCCCCTGACCATGAACTTCCTCATATCGAAGTTCCGGGAGTATTATATCCAGGCCACCCTGGATGCCCCTCCAGGCCTCCAGTCCAGGGAATGGGGTTTTCTCTTCTTCGATGACTCAGGCATGCGCCGGCACAAGTCCTTCTTCAGCCGGGGGGAGCTGGTGGACTATGTGCGCTCCATGATTCCTCGCCATGTCTATCATTCCGCCGCCTATTACCAGCGGCCCGGTGCGCCGACGATGAAAGAGAAGATATGGCAGGGAGCGGACCTAATATTCGATTTGGATGCCGATCACCTGCGCGGTGCAGCCAGTAGCTATGCCGGGATGCTGGAGCAGGTCAAGAGGGAGACCCTAAAGCTCCTCTCCTTTTTGCTATCCGATTTCGGTTTTGCGGAAAGTAAAATTAGCGTCGTCTTCTCCGGCGGCCGGGGATATCACATCCATGTCCGGGACCCGCGGATCTATAGCTTCGGGGGGGATGAGCGCCGGGAGGTGGTAGACTACTTATCAGGCAGGGGCTTGGTTTTGGACCGATTCATTCACGAGGCTCCGGTTGAAGGATGGGGGCGGGAGGGGGGCAGGCGTCTTATAGCTCCTGCTCGGGATTCGCCTGGCTGGGGGGGGAGGATCAACCGCTCGATCATCTCCTTTGTGGAAGGGCTGCGCACCCTCGACGAGCCCGGAGCGGTAGCCGTCCTCACCAGGGTCCGAGGCATCGGCCCCAAGAAAGCCTCCAGCTTCTACCGCAGCCTAGAGGGTGAGGGGGTGATAGAGGAGATCCGCCGGGGGAACCTGGACCTCTTTCGGGGCAGTGCAGGCATCTGGAAGCTTCTCTTGAAGGAATGCCTGGACAGCGAAGGAGTGGTAGTGGGACTGAACCTGAACCAGGAACGGGGGGAGACCGACGAGCCGGTGACCGCTGATGTCCGTCGGCTGATTCGATGCCCTGGGAGCCTGCACGGCGGCTCGGGGCTGAGGGTGACTCCCTTATCGATTAGCGGCCTGGAGGAGTTCAACCCCCTGGAGGATGCGGTGGTCTTCGGGGATGAACCGGTTTTTCTAGAGATCTCAAAGCCCTTCAGCACTCAGATGAAGGGGAACAGCTACAGCCTGAAGGAGGGCACCGAGGAACTGCCAAGTTGCGTGGCCGTATTCCTCATGGCCAGAGGGGTGGCAGAGGCTAGGACAAGACACTAGAACGATGAAAAGCTATTATACTATCCAGCCACTTAAGATCAGTCCGCATAAATTTGATGATGAGGTGGTGAAATGGATCTGGCCAATGCGCTCCGGGAAGAGCGCAAGTCCGCGGAGCTTCAGCCGTTGGATGAGGATTTCTATCAGCAGGTTGGCACTTATCTGACCGGCATGGGCCAGGAGCTCTCTCAAATCATAGATCCCTTCAGCGTTGAGGCTCAAATCCTGCAGGATACCCTCAAGAGTGAGAGAAGCAGTCTGAACAAGCTCATCGACCAGAGGATAAAGAAGATCGTCCGCCGGGCGCTCCGCAATGCGAGATCAGCTTCTCGGGAGGAGGTCTTCTCCGGCATGACTGCAGAGGAGACGGAGATCTACCGGCAGATGCTCTCGACCATTGCCCTCGGCCGGGAGTCCATCCTCTCCCATATGACTCCCACCGAAAGGCCTTTAACGGGCAAAAAAGATATATTGCGGGAATACGAAGTCGTGCGGTTGCTGGATGATGTTCCTATGTTTGCGGGAGTTGACGGGAAGAATTACCTTCTCGCCAGGGACGACGTGGTCGTCCTCCCTGCCGTCCATGCCAGAAATCTGCGCAACAAAAATTTAGCTTCAGAAGTGAAGATCCAGAGATGATAAGAAGTGAAGATGCCAAAGAAGCTTAACGCTTACTGTCCGTTCTGCAAGAAGCACACCGCACAAACGGTGGAAAGGGTGAGAAAAGGCCGGGCTTCAACCTTGACCCGCATTACCAGGCAGAAGCTCAGAGCCAATGGAATAGGGAATCAGGGCAAGTTCTCCAAGGTTCCAGGCGGAGACAAGCCCACGAAGAGACTTAACCTGAGATATCGCTGTGGTGAGTGCAAGAAGGCCCACAACCGCCCTGGATTCAAGGCGGGCAAGTTCGATCTGGTGGAGAGCTAGATATGCCCAGCAAGTTCGTCAAGGTAAAATGCAACGACTGCGAGAATGAGCAGGTGATCTTCGCCCATGCCTCAACCGTGGTGAAATGCCTGGTATGCGGGCGCACATTGGCTGAGCCCACTGGTGGCAAGGCATTGATCAAAACTGCCGTAGTAGAAGTGCTCGAGTGATTTCTAATGCAACGTGAGGGCTGGCCAGAGCCCGGATCTCTTGTGGTCTGTACCGTCACTCAGGTGGTGGATTTCGGTGCTTTCGTCTCCATAGACGAGTATGCAGGCAAGCAGGGCCTGATTCATATCTCCGAGGTAGCCAGCGGATGGATCAAGTACATTCGCGACCATGTGCGAGAAGGGCAGAAGATTGTATGTAAGGTACTGAATGTAGATACCTCCCGCCATCACATCGATCTATCTCTCAAGGATGTGAATGAGCATCAGAGGCGGGAGAAGATCCAGGAGTGGAAGGCGGACCAGAAAGCCTGGAAATGGCTGGAGATGGCCTATAAAGACCGGCCCGAGGATGCCAAGAGGGTGGCTGATTCTCTCATGGCCATCTACGACAGCCTCTATCTGGCCATGGAAGAGGCGGCGATCAGTGGCGCCGAAGCTCTGAACGAAGTCGATCTCACCGAAGAGGATGTCAAGATCTTAGAGAGCCTATCTCGAGATAATGTCAAGATACCGTCGGTTGACATCAGCGGCTATGTGGATATCACCTCTCCCGCCCCGGATGGTGTAGAGGTTATCCGCAAGGCTTTAAAACAGGCCAGAAGGACCAAGGACAAGGATGCTACCCTCTCAGTCTCGTATATCGGAGCACCGCGATACCGCATTCATGTAACTGCTCCTGACTATAAGCATGCAGAGTCTGTTCTCAAAAAGGCCGCTCAGGCCATAGTAAGCTATATAGAACAACACGGCGGAGAGGGCGCTTTCCACAGAGAGGCATGAGATCCAAGATCCTGCGGTGCGAGTCCTGCGCTCGATACACTCTGAAGGAGATATGTCCTTCCTGTGGCGGCCGTGCCATTGCGAGCAAGCCGGCGAGGTTCTCCCCTGATGATCCTTATGGCAGATACAGGAGAGCCCTAGCCCTGGAGGCAGAATGAAAGAGACCCTGGTTTTTCGCATAAAAGATGTAGATCTCACCGATCCTATTATGGTTGAGGGGCTGCCTGGGGTAGGCCACGTGGGAAAACTGGTGGCAGATCACATGGTAGAGGAGCTGCATGCCGAGAAGATCATTGAGATCTATTCCCCCCATTTTCCTCCCCAGGTGATGGTGAAGGAGGATGGAACCATCAAGCAGGTGAAAAATGAGATCTATGCGCGACGGGGGGAGAACGGGGAGCCCGATCTACTGATCATCATCGGCGACTATCAGAGTGCCACCAATGAAGGCCATTACGAGCTGACCAGCATATTTCTGGACATCGCCGAGAGCTACAAGGTTAGGCGAATCTATGCTCTGGGCGGCTATGGTACCGGCCAGTTCGTGGATAAGTCCTCGGTGATGGGCGCGGCCACCAGCATCGAGCTGGTGGAGGAGATGAAAACGCAGGGGGTTCTCTTCCAGGAGAACGAGCCCGGTGGGGGCATTATAGGCGTCTCCGGCCTCTTGCTGGGCCTGGGAGCCCTTCGTGGTCTGGATGTGATCTGTCTGATGGGTGTTACCAGTGGCTATCTGGTCGATCCAAAGGCTGCATCAGAGGTCCTGCGCGTTCTGTCCGGGATCCTGGGCATAGAGGTGGGAATGCATGCCCTTGAGGAGAGGGCGAAGGAGATGGAGAAGATCATAGGCAAGCTCCAGGAGATGGAGCGGGCCCAGTCTCCCTTCGAAGCGGGTGGGGATGAGGATCTCAGGTACATCGGATAGCCTCATTGAATCCGCTCACCGGCTACTATCCCTGGCCTTAAAAGAAGGGGCAGCAGAGGCTGAGGTCTATGGTATGGTGGGACGCTCGGTTGATGTCGACCTCCGCAGGGAATACGTGGAGATGGCGAGCGAGAGCTACCACTGCGGTCTGGGATTGCGCGCGGTAGTGGATGGTGCTGTCGGATTCTCCAGCAGCAGCGACATGGCTCAGCTGAAGTTCGTAGCCATGAGCGCTGTTCGATCGGCCAGGGCACGGGGCAGGGATGACACCTGGATTGCTCTCCCTCAGCCGGAGAGGGTGACAGAGCCCGAGGGGATCTATGACCGGCGGCTGGATAAGATCAGTCCCGAGGAGTGCATCGACATCGCCCATAGCCTCTTGGCGGGCTGCAATGAGGTCGATGGTGCAGAGCCGGTCTCCGGCGGGGTGGCCTGTGTCTCAGGCACGGGATTTGTGCTCAACTCTCAGGGGATAGAGCTGGTGGAGACCTCGACCCTCATGCAGGCCTCAATGGAGGCCAT
>NZ_DAIK01000136.1:36077-39473 GCF_002496085.1 Methanosaeta sp. UBA458
GGCGGAAGGTTCGATGTGCTGCTCAGGCCGCTAGCGGTAGCGGAGCTGTTAGAGGGAGCATTCCTCACCTCATTAGAGGCGGATAGCGTTCAGAAGGGTCGTTCTTCTCTTAGGGGTCGGCTGGGGGAGATGATTGCCTCCGAAGATCTCATGATCGTAGACGACGGCCTTCTTCCCGGGGGCATAGACTCCTCCGCCTTCGATGGGGAGGGAGTGCCCTCCCAGAGGACGGTCCTGGTCGAGCGTGGGATACTGAAGGGATTTCTCTATGATAACTATACTGCAGGGAAGGACGGCGTCCGCTCCACAGGAAACTCGGTGCGTTCGGGCTACTCCGATCTCCCTCGGGTGGGATCGAGAAATCTGATCATTGACTCACCCTCAGCCTATGACCTCCAGGCGGAGACAGAGGGCTACCTGGTCCATGGCCTCATCGGCGCTCATACTGCCAATCCCATATCTGGCGACTTCTCAGTCGAGGCGCGCAATGCTTTTCGAATCTCCCCGGGTGGAGAGGCCCAGCCGATCAGATCCTTGATGCTCGCGGGGAACATATTTGAGATCCTGAAGACGATTGAGGTGGGCACTGACCGCCGGTCAATAGGCCCCATAGTCACCCCCACATTGAAGGTTAAAATGATGGTAGTAGGAAGCTAAAGGAGAATAAAGAGTGATCATAGGAGGTCCGGCCTCCCAGCTTTTAGCGGGCAGGGTGGCAGCGATTTTGGGTGAGGTGCTGGCGTTATGCGACTACAAGACCTTTCCCGATGGGGAGTCATATACCCAGGTGACGGCACCGCTCGACGATAAGGTGGCAATAATCCAGTCCACCCCTACTGATAGGGATCTGGTCTATCTGCTCCAGCTCCTGGATATCTGCCAGGAGAGCAGCATCGATCTGGTTATACCCTACTTCGGCTATGCCCGCCAGGATAAGATCTTCAAGCCCGGGGAGCCCATGACCGCCAGGGCGGTGGCCAGAGCTCTGAATCCCTTCTTGAAAGAGGGCCGGGTCCATCTGGTAAACATCCATTCTCCATCCATCCTGAATCATTTCTGCTGTCCGGCGGACAACCTGGATGCAACGCCGCTTTTAGCGGAAAATGTGGCCTCCCTCGGCCTGAAGGACCCGGTGGTCATATCCCCGGACAAGGGAGCAGTGGCCATGGCCAGGACTGCCGCCGCCGCCCTGGGAGCGGATAGCGATTACCTGCAGAAGACCCGCCTCTCCGGCACCGAGGTCCGCATGGCTCCTAAAGAGATCGACGTCCGGGATAGAGACGTGGTGATATTCGATGATATGATCGCCACCGGCGGCACCATGGCCACGGCCATAGAGATGCTGCGTGCACAGGGCGCCGCCCGGGTCTATCTGGCAGCAGTGCATCCTGTCCTCACCGGATCGGCGGTCCTTAAGCTTTACCGCTCCGGGGTTGAGGGCGTCTTGGCCACTGACACCCTGGATAAGGGAGTGAGCACCGTCTCTGTGGCTCCGATAATTGCCCGGGCGCTCGAGTCCTGAATTTTGAGATAACTCGATTTACCCAAAGAACTCCTCCAGCCAGTCCACCTGGCCTGGAGGCATCACCAGTTTTCCCTCGATTATCTTTGCCACCAGATCGGCCACTTCCTGGGGGGTCCGTCCGGTGGCATCTATCTCGTCCACCCGCTGGCAATACTCAACGGCCTCCACTAAGATCACGTCCAGAGCCTCAGCCTCCAGGTTCTCCCTTATCTTTTCGGGCGAGTAACCTCTCTTTTCCAGCCGGGATTCGAGCTTCCGCGGAGCCAGCCGGAGGACTATCGACCATTGGGTGAAGTGATGGGAGAAGTGGCCTTCAAGGATAGAGATCTGGTCAGAATCCATCTCCGCCAGGCGCTCGGCCAGTCCATCCATGTCCGCCTCCAGACAGCCCCTTTTCGGATCGGCGCCGAAGTTCAGGCCCTCCCTAACTAAGGCGTTGATGTCTATCACCCGGTAAGGCAATAGATGAGCAACGGTGGTCTTGCCTGTCCCTGGAGTGCCGGTCAGGGCGATCTGCATATCAGCGCCGGATCTCCCTGAAGGCGGCGAGGAACCGGTCGTTCTCCTCTGGCGTTCCCACTGTCACCCGGACGTGATTTTCTCCTGCACCCCGGAATGAGCGGCAGTCGCGGATGATGATACCTTTTTGCAGGAACTTCTCTGCAAATGAGTCCGAGGCTTCCTCGGTTTTCAGGTAGAGGAAGTTGGCCTGGGAGGGATAAGACCTGATCTCTTTTTGCAGGCGACTGCGTTCCATTCTTATCTTTCTCACCGATTCGTTCATAAAGTCCAGATCCGCGAGCGCTGCTGCGCCGGCAGCAACTGAGGCACTGGAGATGCCAAAGAAGGGAGGCGCCGCCCGGCAGAACTCCTGGGCTATCCACTCGGGCATCAGAGCATAGCCCAGGCGCATCCCCGCCAGGCCGAAGGCTTTGGATAGAGTCCGTCCCACCACCAGGTTCTCGTATCTACTCACCAGCTCCGCCAGGCTCCGCTCTGCAAACTCTACATAAGCCTCGTCCAAAAAGACGATGGCTTCCGTCGTCTCCAGCAGACGGCACAGCTCCTCTTCTTTAAGGGCGTTTCCGGTGGGATTGTTCGGCGAGCAGATGAAAGCCATCTTTGCCTCCTTTGGAACCGTCTCCTGAATCCGGAAGTCCGGTCCCAGGGGGGAGAATACCGGCTCTGCCCCCGCCAGAACGGTCAGGATCTCATAGTAGCTGAAGGTGGGGGTGGGGATGAAGGTTCGGTCGCCCTTCTCCAAAAAGAGCCGGGTCAGGGTGTCCATCACCCCGTCCATGCCCGCTCCTATGACCAGCATCTCCTCCGGAGAGCCGGTGTATCTGGCCAGCCCTTCCATCAGCTCCTCGGGCTCCGGATACCTCTCCGGGGAGACATTCTGCAGGGCTTCAAAAACCTTAGGGCTGGGACCGTATGGATTCTCATTGCTTCCCAGCTTTACGATATCCGCCGGGTCGAGACCATAGCGGCGTGAGATCTCAGTGAAACCCTTGCCTGCCACATAGGGGCGCAGCCTCTTCAGGCTCTCCCTGGCGCTTTGCCTAGAGGAGCTCACCTATTACCTCCACCACTCTGTCTATCTCCTCCTTCGTAACCACCAGGGGCGGGATGAGGCGGAGGGTATGCTCTCCAGTGTTGTTGATCAGCACTCCCTTTTGCAGGGCCTTCTCCACCAGCGATTTGCAGTCGCAATTCAGATCCAGGCCGACCATCAACCCCAGGCCGCGAACCTCCCTGGGATTGAGCTTCTCTATCTCTGACTTAAGATATCTGCCCAACTCCTCTGAGCGCTCGACCAGCTTCTCCTCTCGTATGACATCGATCGTTGCCAGGGCGGCAGCACAGATCAG
>NZ_DAIK01000136.1:39520-59475 GCF_002496085.1 Methanosaeta sp. UBA458
ATGGCCTTGGCCAGGCAGATGATATCAGGGACAACCCCGGAGTGCTCCTTGGCAAACCACCTGCCGGTCCGTCCAAATCCGGTCTGCACCTCATCCAGGATGAATAGAGCCCCCCGGTCATCGCATATATCCCGCGCTGTCTTTAGATAATCCCCGTCCGGCACATAGACCCCTGCCTCGCCCTGTACCGGCTCCAGGAACACCGCTCCGGTCTCGGAGGTGACGGCTGCCTTCATAGCCTCGCTATCGTTGTAGGGGACGAACTCCGCTTCCCTCAGCGGCCGGAACGGCTCCCTATAAGCGGCTTTATGTGTTAGGCCAAGGGACCCCAGGGTGCGACCGTGAAAGGCCCTCTCCGCCGCCACGATCTTCGCCCTGCCCGTTGCCCGGCGGACGAGCTTGAGCGCCGCTTCTATGCTCTCCGCTCCAGAGTTGCAGAAGTATGCCCGGTCCATGCCGGTGAGCCCCTTCAGCTCTTCCGCTAAAAGGACCTGGTTTTCGGTGTAGTAGAGGTTGGAGGTGTGGATGAGAGCTGCAGCCTGGCGGCTGACCGTCTCCACCAACTTCGGATGGCAGTGGCCTATGCTGTTCACCGCTATGCCGGCGACGAAGTCCAGGTATTCCCTGCCTTCGCAGTCCCAAACATGAGCACCGCTTCCCTTGACGAGGAGCACGTCCTGGCGGCCGTAGGTCTGGAATATGGATTCGGATTCCCTTTTCACTAGATCTTTCTTGTCTGTCATGAGATTGACACCCATCCCGCTAGATGCTCTTGGCAAACCTCAGGCTCATTTGAATCTGGCGATTGACATCTCGGCTGGTTATATCCATATGGCCGGGATACATAACCTTGACATCCAGCTCTGTCAGCCTCTGGATGGAGCGGACCAATTCGTCGGTGCTTCCGCCGAACATATCCGTCCGGCCGATGTTACCGTCAGGGAATACTGTATCTCCGGAGAATAGCACCTTTTCCGTTCGCTCATAAAGACACAGGCTTCCGGTGGAGTGCCCTGGGGTCTCCATGACCTCCAGCTTCCATTCCCCAATATCCAGGACCATCCCCTCTTTCAGGGTCTCGTCCACTTTGTACTCCGGGGCCTGCTGGCCGAAGAGGTATGCAACCGATGCCAGCTCATCTCCTATGCAGCCCACCTCCTTCTCGCTCAGCATCAGGCGTGCTCCTGTCGCCTCCTTAAGGGCGGGAGCGGCACCGGAGTGATCGTGATGGCAGTGAGTGAGGACGATCAGCTCGATCTTGGCTGGATCGATGAATTTCTTGATGTTCTTTAAGGTCGGCCCTGCCATCATGCCCGCGTCCACCAGAATGGGCTTCTCATCCAAGACCAGGTAGACATTGCCATCGAAGGCGGCACCGCTAACCTTATGCACTTCAACCATTGATAAACACCTGCAGCGAGAAAGTTGCTCCTACAATATATTAGTTGGTAACAATGACCCTGATGGAAGAGGCAAGCAGTGGGCGCGTGCCCCAAAGTATCGAACGGGTGGCAAGAAAAGAGGGAATAGATCCGGCAAAGCTGGCCCGGCTGGTGGCCGCGGGCAGGGTGGTCATCCCGGGAAATGTCCGCCGCGAGGGGCTGGATCCGGCAGGCATAGGGGAGATGCTAGCCGTTAAAGTGAATGTCAACCTGGGCACATCCCAGAACCTCGACTCCGCGGAGGTAGAGGTGGAAAAGGCTCTGGCTGCATCTGAGGCGGGAGCGGATGCTGTGATGGACCTGTCCACTGGAGGTGACCTGGACCTGGTGCGCAAGAAGATCTTGGCAGCAGTGAAGGTGCCTCTGGGCACAGTGCCCATCTACCAGGCCGCCGTCAAACAGGAGCTGACCAGCCAGGGGATGTTTGATGCCCTGGAGCGACATGCTCGAGATGGGGTGGACTTCGTCACCGTTCATGCCGGGGTGAACAAGATATCCCTGGAGCGGCTCAGGCAGGACCCTCGACTGATGGGGCTGGTGAGCCGGGGCGGCTCTTTGACCATGAAATATATCGCCGATACTGGAGAGGAGAATCCCTACTATCAGGAGTTCGACTACCTGCTGGAGATAGCTAGGGAGTATGAATTGACCCTCTCGCTGGGCGACGGTCTGCGGCCAGGGTGCATCGAGGATGCATCTGACCGGGCCAAGTACATGGAGTTCATCATGCTCGGTGAGCTGGTTAAAAGGGCGCGAGCTGCGGGAGTGCAGGCCATGGTGGAGGGGCCGGGGCATGTGCCCGCGGATGAGATCGAGACCAGTGTGAGGGCGATGAAGCATTTGACCGGCGGAGCGCCCTTATACCTTCTCGGACCCCTGGTGACGGACGTCGCCCCCGGGTACGACCATATCACCGCTGCCATGGGTGGCGTGATCGCTGGCATGGCGGGAGCGGACTTCCTCTGTGCCACAACCCCCTCCGAGCACCTCGACCTGCCCAATAGAGAGGACGTGATCGAGGGAACCTATGTCACCCGGATCGCTGCCCATGCAGCCGACCTCACCCGGCCGGGGGTGCGAGAAAGAGCTAGATCCTGGGATCTGCAGATGTCCCGGGCGCGAGCCGCTCTGGACTGGGATGGCCAGTTCCAGGCGGCGATAAATCCGGCAAGAGCTAAGCAGATCAGACACAGGCGAGGATTGGAGACCGACACCTGCACCATGTGCTCTGAGCTGTGTGCCATCCGGCTGGCAAAAGAGGCGATGGAGAAAGAGAGGGATAAGGATCCGAAGCGTGCCTGATACAGCCATCCCGGCTCTTGTCGGGACACTGTCGTGATCTTCTGGACCCCTTCTCCCCATAATCTTTAGCGGCCCTTGATCATCTCAGCTTATCTGCTGCTTGGCAAGGGAGCTGGATGATCTGCACCGGCTCGATGATTATGTTGGAGGTGGCGGTGGCCTTCCCCCCTTCCACGGTGTTGATGGCGCGAACGGATATTCCCGATACTCTTATGTCCAGGCGGTTTCGAAGCTGGCCCTCAAGGCCTATATCCTGGCCGCTGAGATCCGGATCGCTGCAATTGCTGCTGCTCTTCTGGAGGCTGTTGGGAAAAAGCTCCCCTTGCCTCTGGGCGTAGGCTGCGGATAGATTTTCCAGTTTTGCGGTTAAAGCAGCCATATCTGGCATGAGCATCTCTCTGGGTTGTGAGAGCAGAATGGAATCTGTTCTTGGGCCGATGAAGGCATCGGTTGGCGTTTGATCAAGGTGATTTGAGATCTCACATGAGGTGATGGGCCTGTCTTGGCTCTGCCCGGCTAAGACTGGGCCCGATAAGAGAAAAACTATTAGAAGACCCGCTTTTATTGCATCGGCGGGTCTCCTTGAAATCTTCATGTCCAATCCTGTCTGATTCGACTGGCTTGATATCACTGCTGGTTGGCTATCACCTTGACGTTGTTGGTGGCGGAGGCAAATCCGAATGCAAGAGCGTCTCTATTGCCGATCTTGATCTGGTCTATATTGACCTTGATGCAGCAGTCCTGGCATTCTTCCTCGCAGCATTCACAGTCACCAGTGTCTTGGTTCTTTATGACCTCCAGGTTATTGGTAGCCAAAGTTACGGGAGCCCTGTGCCATGGCACTCCAAAGGCCATTGCTCTGTCATTTCCGATTACCATCGTATCCGCATTGGTATCCTGAAATTCCGGGAAAAGGTATGCTGAACCTTCTGTCTGGAATATCACGCCGTTCTTTCCGAAGATATCTATGCTGCCACTGCCGCCCATGCCCTGTGCAAATGCAGGTATTGACAGCATAGCTATGGCCAGCACTAAAATAACACCCTTCTGTCTAATAATTTCACCCCTTTCGTTGTTTGATATCGATACAATTTCTCTCTATAATATTTATCTTTTTTGGTAAGAGATACTAACCGCCAACGATTGTACCTGCAGTTTGAGGAGCACTCATTGCCCGGTGATTTATTCCGCCATATTCGTATTCCTCCTACCTATGATCGTATTCGCCGGATATACTACTCTCTCTATTACTATAAAAATTTTTTTGTTGTGTTTATAAAGATGAATCAGGCGAATATTAGCTTTCGAACCTTTAATGTGGCCAGGTCTACCATTGGCGCCACTGCACAAACCGGCTGAATGTTCATCTTCTTCTGAAAATCAGTCTGCGACTGCCAAGTGCCACTGTTTATCGCTGCCACTCCTTTATAGCGGGCGATTCCCACGGTATGGACGTGCCCGCAATGGAGAATTGCCGGGGGATGGGAGATGACATAATGATCCTCGTTCTCCGGTGCGATAGACACCCGGCTGCCATAGATTGGGGAGAGGTGCCTTCTTCTCAGCATCTCTATCATCGCCTTCTCTGGGTTGGCATAGGCGATTCCGGGCAGGCGGAGGACGAGATCGTCTATGCTCCGGCCATGGTAGATCAACACCGATATGCCGCTCAATGTAACCCAAGCGGGATTGCCCACGAAGAGCATATCAGGTCGGAAGTATTTCTGCACCTCGGGAGGGAGAGCGGGCTGGGGTTCCGCCTGGCGCACTATATCGTGATTGCCCGGGGAGATGATGATCTTGATGTCGCTTCTTATGGCATTTAGCAGCCCTGCAGCCGCCTCGTACTGGGAATAGATATCCATTATCGCCAGATCGTTCTGCTGGCCAGGATAAATTCCAATCCCGTCCACCAGGTCTCCGGCGATCACCAGGTATTCCACCTGGGAGGCAAGCCCACTGGGATCATCCGCTTCTCCGTTCAGCCAGTCGGAGAACCTCTGCCAGGCCTCATCCATGAAATACTTGCTCCCCACATGAAGATCGGATATGAGTATGGCATGGCCGCTACCTTTCTCCAGGGAGGCGGTCTGATTGGGCATATCAGGCCAGAGCAGCGATTTGACGAAGATCCTTCCATTACCGTCTGAAATGCCCGTGACTCCAATGACCTCATCCGGAATTATCTGCCCCGACTCCTCATAGGCCTCCCCATCCTTTTGGATGACCGCCACTATCATCCCGGTGGGATCCTCCAGCTCTATCACCCGGTTGCCTTTGGAGGTATTTCTGATATCAAGGACCATGCCGATTAGAGAGACCTCCCTGCCCGATGTACTCTTGCTCAAGGACTCTATCGGCCGGGAGTTGATCCGGCGGGAGAGGATCTCTCTGATCTTTGCATATCTGTCCCGAAAGTAGCAGACGAAATCATCGTACTCGCCTACACAAGTCGACCGCCCGGTTATGTCGCAGCTCAATTGAGCAGAGCCCTGGGTATGAGGATCGGAGGGCGCTGAGTCCAAGGTGATCTCAGATGCTGATGGTTCGATCGAGGAGGGCGGGGTCCTGGAGGCGGAAGGGAAGGATGGACGGGAAGGAGTTCTGGATGAAGCTGGCAGGATGTGGGTGCTCCTTCTCTGGATGGGGGTGGTGGATGCGGCATGACCAATTCCATTTTTTGGAGAGGACTGGATGAGGCCGTTGATGTGCTGCATTCCGATCACCGCCAGGGATCTATCTATGCTGCCGATTATGCGCCGGAAGAGCTCTTCCTGGCTGCCCTGATAGCGGCATATGGCCTCAAGGGCCTCCGGCTCCAGCTGGTAGCCCTGTTCGGCGAACCTCTGCACAGTCTCCCTGCCCTGGGCTGGAACGCTCTTGGCCGACTTGGGGGATATCTGCAGCATCGAAAGGAGTATAAGAATGTACCAACTGATAAATGTGGCTGATGAAGATCGGAGAATGGTTTGACAGTCTGCCTATCCCCCAGCTGGCCAAAGATATAATTTTCGTTGTAGTGGTGGTGGGAGCCATATCCCTCCTCTCCCAGATAACTCTGGGCCTCTGGACGCCTATGGTGGCTGTGGAGTCGGGAAGCATGGTGCCCAATCTCAATGTGGGAGATATTATCCTCGTTCAGGGGGCAAGCCGCACCGAGGTGATTCCCTGGGATGAGGGAGAAAAGATGAACTACACTGCATTCAACAATCCTGGGGACGTCATCCTCTATCGGCCTTATGGCAAGGAGAGCCTGAACCTCTTCGACCAGCTCAAAATGGTCCTGGGAATGCCTCCCGGCCAGGGCAAGGCCATACCCATAATCCATCGTGCTCTATATCACGTGGAGGAGAATGAGCCGATGTGGGAGGGAGGGCCTGGAGCGCCGTTTGCTGGCTATATCACCAAAGGGGATCATAATGAGGTCATCGACCAGATGGCAGGCCAGACCCTGGGCATGGCAAATATGTCGTACTTCGATCAGCATCGCGATGATATCATGCGGGTGGGCGATGACGTGTATCTGGACAAGAACACCGGCCTGCTCCTTTACCAGACCGAGAATGGAACCTTTGTGGGAGATGGGATCAGCTATCTGACCCCGGTGAAGGATGAGTGGGTCATAGGGGTGGCCAGGGTGAAGATACCATTGGTGGGCTACGTCAGGCTGCTGCCCAATATAATCTCTGATGAGATTCACAAGATAATCGGTTAAATAAAATAAATATAATATCCGGGTATCAATGGCCCTCTTCTGATGGGCCCGGATTCCACCTGGCCCGCACCGCCCAGTGGTCCAGGTGGAATGGCTCCAGGTTCATGATCTTAATAAGCTCCAGCCCTTCCAGCTTTTTTAGCTCTGACTGGAGAACTGCTTGAGGCGGGGCGGTCGTGTCCACCGAGCGGCTCTTGAGCATGAGACACAGCTCGCCTCCCTGGCCCAGGTACCTCGCGCAGTTGAGAGAGGCGATCTGGGCCTGATTCTTCTGAGCTACATCCTGGTAGACCAGATCCACCGGTTCCAGGAGAGGAGCATACTCCTCCGGCTTTGCCGCATCGGCGAGGATGGGAATGATGTTTTTGCGTCTCTCGCACAGCCGGACCAGGTCGCGCATGGAGCGGGCCGAGAACTCCACCGCATAGACCAGGCCTTCTGAGACAATATCCGCCACGTGGCTGACGGTGGTGCCAGTGGATGCTCCCAGGTAGAGTACCCGGGAGTTGCTCTTCAAGGGGAGAGTCTGCCATTTTCCCTTCAGGATGAGGGCGGCGAGCTTCGAGCGATATGGGTCCCAGAGGCGATATCCATTGTGGATGCGTTCGCCGTAAACGGGCACGGGATCGGACGATCTCGTCGCTAGCCGCGCACCATCCCTTTCATGCAGGATATATATCCCTGGAGCAATCTCTTCCGGTGGCATCGGGATATTGCTTTTCTCTTGGGTGCCAACTTCTCGATGCAGAGCCTACAGCTCCTTTCCCATGGAGGTGGTGGTCAGTTTGACATGCTTCACACCCTTCAGGGACATCATCTTCTCCGCCGCCACTCTCACGTCCTTGCCCTCTCCCCGCAAGACAATCACCTCCAGGCAGTTGTCGTGGTCCAGATGGACATGGAGGCTGGACTGGATGATATCGCCCGAATCATGCTGGATCTCAGTCAGATTCTCCACCAAGCCCCTTTGGGAATGGGAATAGACCAGGGTGATGACCCCTACTCTCTCCCCCTGCACGTCGCTCATCCATTCGTAGTGGACGATGTAGTTTCTGATTGCATCCCTTATACCCTCGGAGCGCGAGGAGTAGCCGCGCTTCAATATTATCTCGTCGAACCTGGAAAGAAGCTTTTCAGGTAGCGAGACGCCTATCCTCATTAATTCCTGTTCCATGTATAATCGCGTTTAAAATACAGGTGATATTTAGTAATAAGCTTTATGGAGCAAAATCATAATTGCAGAGATATTAAACCATGGGAACCATAAAGATTTTCCCCTTGCCTGGCTAAGATAATGGCATATGCCAGACATCGCACTCATCGGCCAGAGGACTCTGCTCTTCGAGAAGCTCTTCCAGGATGTAGGGGCCAGCTACCAGTTCCTGTCGCCAAACATCCTGGGAAGCCCATTTTTGCCCCAGTACAAGATGGTGATGATTCCCTCCGGCTTTGCCAATCCGGATTATTCCCAGATCCTTCCCGGTCTGGAGAGGATGAAATCGAATATAGAACGCTTTGTCATGAATGGCGGGGTGCTGACGGTGTTCGGCCCCCTGGTCCCGGAGCATGACTTTGATTGGCTACCTCTCCCCTTGAAATACAAGTGCGAAATGAGCACTCAGAGTGTCAATCCCTCTGAGGGGGATTGCTCCTGCCTGATCTGCACCACCAACCCGGAGTGCGACGGCTACCTCATTCCAGGAGAGGGCTTCGAGACGGTGATAAAGGACGATAAGGGCAGGGCCATTCTGGTCATGGCCAGGCACGGAGAGGGTCTCATTGTGGTCACCACTGTGCATGAGTTTCCTGCGGCAGAGTACATAAGGTGGGCTTTGGAGTTGGCCAGGCCCGCCCGTATATGAGGGATGCGGCGGCGATGCCAGACTGCAGTCCTGAGAAAGAGCATCTCCTGATCAAAAAGAAGAGCAAGCTGCGCCAGGAGGTCGAGGATTTGCTGGAACAGAAGGGATTCGTCATGGAAAGGAGGATCTCTGTGATAAATTTGGATAGTGGAGAAGCTCATTACTTTGAAGACTATGCGGCATCCATGGAGTTCCTGAAAGGCAAGAAGGGAAGGTGGTATATTACTACACCTGGTTTAAGGCACTCCAGAAAAGATCGCTAATGCCGCAGATAACATTCTTCTATATTTATTCAATAAGATTTATTTTAAGTGATCGCTGCTATATGCAAATGTAGTTCTCCATGTCGGAATCCTCTCGCATCACCTCAAGCGCGCCAAGAGGTCTTTGGTTTTTGAGGTTATTGCAGCTTGCATCCCTTGTTTCCTCCTGGAGGGATAAGTTTCCTCATCGATGCTTAAAGCCAGAGCATCCAGCGCTTCAATAGCCTCTGATTCATCTATTCCCCTGATCCGGCAGACTTCGGGCAACACCTCTTTGGGATCTTTTTGTTTAGATTTGGCGAGTACTATGGTCTCCCTGCATACCGCGGCATATTTGCGAGGAAGCTCCATCCGTCCAGGAAACTCAGGGTCCCAGGATCTGGCCGCCCTAGCGATCAGCTCGTCTTGAGAATGTGAAGTCTTAGACCTCACTAAATGCAAGATCTCCATGCTATTTACTCCAATCATGATCAATAACATTTATTAATTAAGAAGTTTTCGCCAATCTCGTTGAATTTATCAAAAACAAAAAGATAATTATCATGTTGTGCGTTTGGTTGCAGGTGACGTCTGCTGAAATCATCGCCTGAAAGCAGTAGCAAAAGGTATATTTCTTCCAGCAATATTCACCATCTCGTATGTTGGCGGTTTTCAGCCACTCCTGTGCGCGACCAGGGATTCGATAGACTCCGAACTCACATCTACGAGTCGATATGCATTAACTCAGGCGACTTATCAATTACACTGTTATTATCATTAAATCTATATTCCTAAATTCAATATTTACAAGGATCATCATCTCACTGAGCTAGTAAATTAATTTAGTTTCAATTGACACGATAAATTATTGACTAAGTGCAGATAATTGTTCGCAGAGACTCGTCGAATCTATATATATTTCCAATTAAGAATATACATATCGTCGAACACGGCTTCGAAAACTACATATATAAGTATTATCAACATTATCAGTGATGATTATCCCATTTCTTGTCGTTGGAATTATAATAGCGAGCACAATTCTAGTGTGCTCGTACAGAGCTATCTATGGACCGGGGACGTTCAACCGTATCGTTGCTGCGAATGTGATAGGCACGAAGGCGATTGTGCTCTTGATCGTGGTGGGCTATATCATCGAAAGACCGGAATTCATCGACATTGCACTCATGTATGCTGTAATTGCATTTATTGGAACGATAATTATCGCCAAATATGCAGAAAGAGGAGAACTATGCTTGCGATAGACTTGGTAGCTACAATGTTTTTGGCGGCAGGAGCCTTCTTCATGATAATTGGAACAGCGGGGCTGTTGAGGTTTCCTGATTTCTATACCAGGTTGCATGCTACGGGAAAATGCGACACACTTGGACAGATCCTCATAATAGTAGGTTGCATGACCTATGAAGGATTGAGCTTTATCACGATTAAACTGATCTTCGTGTCGGCTTTTTACCTGTTGGTCGGTCCTACAGGTACGCATGCCTTGATGAAAGCTGCATATGCTAGCGGCTTGCCGGTTTGGAGGAAGGGCGACAAGAGGATGTGATGGAGAGATGACAGCTATGAAAAAAGAAAGCATGGCCTTCTCAATTGCCCTGACTTTTTGCGTCATGTTCGCATTCTGGATGCTCCTATCTGCCTGGACCGTTTATCTTCTCGAACCCTACGATCTCTTAAAAGTATCGTCAAGAGGTATATTGGCAGCATTGATTGTCTCATTCCTCACCTACGAGATCTTCGTGCCCAGCCGAGGCGAGAATGTGCTCTTGAAGATACGAAGATTAATTCCTTATATCGGATGGGAGTTATGGCAAATTTATCTGGCCACTATTGATGTGACAAAACGTGTCTTGGGCATTCTGCCGGTAGACCCCAGAATCATAGAATTTGATACAACTCTGAGAAGCGACTTCGCCCTAGTCACATTTGCAAACTCCATCACATTGACTCCAGGGACAATAACCATAGATATCGAGCCTGAGAAAGGGAGATACATAGTGCATGCCATTGCCAAAGAGCCTGCAGAATCTCTTACCGTAGACCAGACCATGCAAAAAAAAGTGGGTCATGTCTTTATGGAGGAATAAAGGAGGCAAAGAAATGATACTTCCTATTGACTTATTGTTACTGTTATTCCTTCTTATTATTGCCGTGGCAGCGTTATGGGTAAAGGACCTTTTGGCTGCCATCGTCCTGATGGGCGCTTATAGCTTTATTATGGCCAATGTTTGGCTGCAGATGGGCTCATGCGATGTAGCATTTACCGAGGCGGCAGTAGGTGCCGGTGCCTCGACTGCCCTAATGATGGCCTGTTTATCGAGAGTGCCGAGGTGGGAGAAGAAATGAAACCATCCGCAATGAAACCACTGACGATATCGGGATTCATTACCGCCATCCTCTTGATTGCCTTGTCGATATATGTGGTCGAGGACCTGCCAGCTTTCGGTGATGAGAATTCTCCTGTTAATAAATATGTGAAGCTTTTCAACGTTGATGCCGATGGCCTGGTGGAGAGCTTAAATGCAGGCATTCTTCCTTTGCAAATCAAAATCAAAATAGAAGATATGGGATTTAATAAAGAGGAGAATTATCCAACCCTGGAAGAGGGGAATTACAGGATCGAGTGGAGCGAAAAGGGATCGTTCGAGGGGGGTCGGCTCTCAGAAGGGGGTTGGGATGTTCTTATCAATGAAGGCGAGATATTTTATAATGAACCTATACGATATTATTTTATTAAAGAAGAAAATAGAAATTTGACCGTCTACAGATATAATTTTCCGGTTAGGATCAATGAACTGACTGAAGAGGAGACGGCCACCATAAACATCGTGACTGCCGGGCTTGCTGATTACAGAGGTTACGATACAATGGGCGAGGAGACCGTCATCCTCACCGGCGCTATTGGCGTTATATTGCTGCTGAGGAGGCGAGGGAGACTATGACCCAGGAGAAGAGGGCATATAAAAGGGATGTCGTAATTGAGGTGACGGCGAGTCTGATGTTCCCTTTTATCTTGTTATTTGGGCTCTATGTTATGATGGGGACGGGTGGGACTGGAGGCGGATTTCAAGGTGGGACAATACTCGCCACAGGATTCATCCTTTACATAACCGTCTTTGGCACGGACAAAGGCAGAGAAAAAATGCCCGAGTCAGTGAATGTTTTCTTCAAGAGCTTCGGCTTGTTCCTGTATAATGGTGCCGGTTGGTTGTGTATCCTTTTCAGCCTCGCCACTGCGCAGTGGCTTAATATGCCCGCATTTTGGCCTGTGACGGAATTTACAGGCATAGCAGGAGCTAGGGGGTTTCTAATAGCATACATGATCTCTGTGGGGATTGGATTGACGGTGATGGCGTCATTCGTCTCTCAATATTTCGACCTGTCTATGAAAGAGGATGATGAGATGGACGGTGATGAAGGATGATGGAATGGCTAATTCAACACGTCCTCGAAAAATATAATTTCTGGATTGCCATGCTCATCATCATCATAGGCCTTACTGCAACGATAGTAAAGGAGAACTTGCTTAAAAAGCTCATCGGCTTAAGCATATTTCAGACGGCTATGTTCCTTTGGTTTGTATCCCTTGGAGATGTGGGGCGGAATATTTTAACCACCTGGGGATTGAAAACGGGAACTCCGCCCATTTTATGGGAACAAGCAGCAGAGAAAGGCTACATATACGTTAATCCGCTGCCTAATGTGCTGATGCTGACGGGAATTGTGGTGAGCGCAGCCACAACCGCAGTCGCCCTAGCCATTGTGATAAGAATATATCAAAAGTATGGGACCATAGAAGAGGACGAGATAATAGAGAAAGAGAAGGAATTTGAGCGAGTGGGGGGGTGATGTGAGAAATGTATCCAGTTGAACATTTCCCCGTGCTCATAGTCGGACTGGCATTGTTTTGTGGCTTTACTATGCTGCTTGCTGGATACACGAGCAGGAGGCTGCCCTTCTTCATGTCTTTGGCCATGAACTCGGTCTTCCTCATCATGTCTCTATTCATATTGGATCATGTCCTTACAGTGGGACCCATCCGCTACTGGCTGGGGGGGTGGAGGCCGCCCTGGGGCATTGAGTACGTTGTAGATGCGATGAATGCCTACCTGCTGATCATAGTTATATCAATAGTTATATTAGGATTAATATATTCTCGTGGTAACGTACGGCATGAGATAGAGGAAAGAAAGCATGTCACCTTCTATACCCTTGTCCAGCTCATGGCTGCCGGGATGTACGGAATAACCGTTACTGGCGACCTGTTCAACATGTTCATATGGTTGGAGATTGCGTCCTTGACCGCATATGCATTGATAGCTGTGGCCGGTGGAAGAGCATTGCGGCCGGCTTATAATTATGTGATAATGGGTTCCATCGGTGCAGTCTTATACATCTTTGGCGTTGGTTGGATTTATTCCGTCACGGGCACCCTCAATTTCGCTGATATGAGGCTTTTGCTTCCACTCGTATATGACAGTAGAGCAGTTCAAATGGGCTTTGCCATGATTGTTGTGGGTGTTATGATAAAGGCATATATTTTCCCTCTTCATTTATGGCAGCCCGATGTGTATACCTATGCGCCGTCCACTATAAGCTCAATGATGGCTTCAGTGCATGTGAAGGTCATGTTTTACATGCTTCTTAGGATGTTTTACTCCGTCTTTACATTGGATTTCATTAGACATTATATCGGTCTAGATTTGTTGATATGCTGGGTTGCGGCGATAGCCATATTGGCCGGTTCAATTTGGGCCATTAAGCAGAGAAATCTGAAGAGAATGCTCGCCTACTCCTCGGTATCACAAATGGGGTATATACTCTTGGGGTTGGGGCTGTCTCCCTTATCTCCTTGGGGGCTGGTTGGCGTTGCGGCTCACATACTAAATCATGCCATAGGGAAAGGCTGTCTCTTCATGTGCGCCGGCGCTATCAGTCAGCAAGAGGGACTGAGGGACATAAGGGACTTTGAGGGCCTCGGGAAAAAGATGCCGCATGTCTGTGCAGCCTTTACTATTGCCGCACTCTCGATGATAGGAATTCCGCTTACTGCGGGATTCGCATCCAAGCTTTTCTTGATCGTTGCCTCCCTGGATGCCGCACAATACCCCTTCGTGGCCGTATTGCTGCTAAGCGGCCTCCTCAACCTGGTATATTTTTGGAGGGTGATTGATCAAATGTACTTTGTGAAGCACAAGGGGACAGAGAATGCGGCAGAGGTCAGAGAAACGGGCAAATCTCTCCCGCTCTCTATGGTTGCACCGATACTGATCCTGGCGTCCCTTTGTATCATAATGGGCATCATCTGGCTCACAAATATTCCTATGCCTTTGATTAATCACATATTATCGAATCTGAGAATGGGGGTGACGCTCTAATGGAGCTAATGACGCCGCTTTTTGCCATCCTGTGCCCAGCGATCGCGGCCGCTTTAATTCTGCCATCCCGGAATCATCCCAACATAAGAGAGGCTTGGACAATAGCCGCAAGCTTAGCGATGTTCCTGCTCGTTCTGTCCATGGCACCACTGATCGTGAAAGGAGAGACGATAAAACTCATCTTATTCCAGTCGATGTTCAAGGATATCTATATTGGATTCAAGGTTGATGCCTTTGGCGAAATCTTCGCCATAACTGCATCCTCCCTCTGGGTGCTGGTCTCCATTTACTCCATAGGATATATGCGAACGCTCAAGGAGCATGCTCAAACTAGATACTACTTCTCATTCTGCTTTGCCATAATGGGTGCGGTGGGTGTTGCGTTATCGGCAAATTTGGTTACTCTGTTCATATTTTTTGAGATAATAACAGTCTCTACCTACCCACTGGTGATTCATGAGCAGACGCCGGAGGCACTGCGGGCAGGGCATAAGTACCTGGCCTATCTGATGCCAGCAGGCGCCTTCCTCCTTTTCGGCATCATGATCACTTATTACCTGGCAGGCACTACGGATTTTACCCCCAGCGGGATAAGGCAACTCGCTGATGCCTCACCACTGGTAGTAACCGTGCTATTCTTCGCCTTCCTTCTAGGATTTATGAAGGCGGCGTGGATGCCCTTTCATTCCTGGCTGCCCTCGGCGATGATTGCACCTTCGCCCGTGAGCGCGCTACTGCACGCCGTGGCTGTGGTCAAGGCGGGAGTCTTTGGAATCGTGCGCATAGTAGGCTACGTCATAGGTATGGACCTGATGCAGGAGCTGGGGCTTTGGCTGATCCTGGCAGGCATTGCCGGCTTCACCATGATCGTTGCCTCCTTCTTCGCCATCACCCAGGACAACCTCAAGAGGAGGCTAGCCTACTCCACCATAAGCCAGTTATCCTACATAATCTTGGGTGCGGCATTGCTGACCAGAGACAGCATGCAAGGGGCGATGCTGCATATCCCCTTCCACGGATACATGAAGATAACCCTCTTCCTTTGTGCCGGTGCCATATTGGTGGCTACAGGTAAGACGAGAATAAGCGAGATGGCGGGAATAGGGAAGAGGATGCCCCTGACCATGCTCGCATTCAGCATAGCAGCCATAGGCATGGCAGGAATCCCCCCCGTTTGCGGATTTATCAGCAAATTGTATCTCTGCCTGGGAGCATGGGCAGTGGGCTCTCCATATGGGATGATATTCTTAGCAGTTATCCTGATAAGCTCTTTGCTGGATATTGTTTATTTCTTTCCTATAATACTGACAGCGTTCTTCAAGAAACCTGCTGAGGATATCAGCGTATTTGGAGAAGAAAAGATGAAGGAGGCACCACCGTTGGTGGTCGTCCCCTTGACAATAACTGCAATTTTTTCCCTAATATTTTTCATATATCCAAATATGTTCTATATATATGATTTGGCAAAAATGGCTATATCAGAGCTGTTCGGAGGTGTATGAAAGAATAATCCAAGACAGCATCAGAATGATAATTATAGGCAGATATATTGGGATTGATGATAGAAAATATGGAGAATGCATCGATTCGGACATAAGGGGGATGCATGATTATAGGGAGATTTGTGATTGTGCTGTGGATGGCGATATGCTTAGCATCAGCCAATCCCGATACTATGACTTCCGGCCAGCTTAACACATCCCTCAGCGGCCCAATTCCTCAAGAGGAATGGAACAGAACCTATGGCGGCTCCAGTGACGATGTGGGCACCTATGGCCAGCAAACCAAGGATGGCGGCTACATCATTACCGGCTATACCTCCTCTTATGGCGCCGATGCACCATTTTCCTGGCTTATCAAAGTCCAGCACAGGGGAGATCTCTGGCTGATAAAAACGGATGCGGAGGGACAAAAGGAATGGGATAGAACATACGGCGGCCTGGGAAAAGATCTGGGCTTTTTCGTCCAGCAAACTAAGGATGAGGGGTACATCATCGTGGGAGGAAAGAAGTCCTTTTGGATTATCGGCAGTTATGACTTATGGATTATAAAGACCGATGCAAAGGGGAATGTCTTGTGGGATCGAACCTTTGGAGGATCCGGCGAGGATTTGGGGTTCTCAGTGCAGCAAACCAATGATGATGGGTACATCATAGCAGGTTACACGTCATTTACCAATGGCAAGAAGGCCTGGATCATCAAGATCGATTCGCAAGGAAACAAGCAGCTGGATATGGCCACGGGCAGAGCGGATTCAGAGGCCGCATCGATCGGGCTGACCAAAGACGGCGGCTATATCATTACAGGTTACACACCGTCTTCTGGATCCGGCAAAGAGGATGTATGGCTGATAAAGACCAATTCGAAGCTGCATTGGGATTGGCTCAAAACCTTCGGTGGACCTAACCGGGATTTGGGTTTGTCAGTGCAGGAAACGGAAGATGGCGGGTATATCATTGCTGGCTTAACAGAGTCCTTTGGTGCGGGAAAAGGAGATGTCTGGCTAATAAAGACCGACCCGAAGGGAGACCGAGAATGGGATAGAACCTTTGGGGGGAGCAATTTTGACTCCGGTGCTTCTGTGCAGCAGACGAGAGATGGCGGGTATATCGTCACCGGTTATAACACCACAACTATCGACAATGTTGGTAGCTATTCCCGGCTGTTCAACTCTGACAATATTGGGCGTGTATGGTTGATAAAAACCGATTCAGAGGGGATTGAGCTGTGGAATGAGACGTTTGGCGGCACCCGCAATGACTGGGGAAATTCCGTGCAGGAGACGCGGGATGGTGGCTATATCATAACCGGCGTCACCGAGTCTTATGGCGCAGGAAAGGAAGATGTCTGGCTGATAAAAGTAAGATAAGAGAGATGATGATGGGATGTCAGGAGAGAGATCGATGGAAAATACCGCAGAAGAAGAGAGGGAAACGAGGGCGAGAAGCGAGTACTTTTGGCATACCTATTACGGCTTTCCCTCGGAGATGCTCGGCTGGGCCTTGCTAGTTGTGACGCTGTTATTCTCTGCATTCGTGATATCAGTAGCTATGGGTATGTTATGATAATTATTGGAAATGAGGGATCAATTATATCCAAGATGAGGAGATGATGAAAGTGGATTTATTACTCGCAGTTCTCGCCATATTGGGCATTATTGGATATGTATTTCTCTTTCTCGGGACCGCTGAGCCACGTCACCGGCACGGGAACCTATTCCTCACAATCGTTGCGTTCTCCCTCATAATAATGGTAATAGCTGGCTTATTTGTTCAGTGGCCCGTCGAGTTCGCATGGCAAGAAGTGACGGCATTTTATGCTATATTCGGTTTCTCTGCATTCACCTTCCTCATCTATGCCGCCAAGGGATTGCGTCTTTGGCTCTCGAAAGATGAGGACTATTATAAGAAGAAGGGGGTGTGAAGCTGATGATCGGCTGGTTGCATCCTGGATTTATACTGATCATAGGAGCGTTGCTCATACCGCTCTTCAAAGGTAAGTGGAAGCAGGCATATTTAATTATTCCTCCCTTAGCAGCGCTAATAGACGTAATACTCATGTATACGGGAGTGTTTGGAGAAATTCCCTTCTCTTCATGGCATCTGCCATTCTTGGGATATGATCTCGTCTTCGGAAGAGTGGATAAACTGAGCTTTCTATTCGCATTGGCATTTAGCCTGGCCTCCGTCCCGGTCATGATCTATTCGCTTCATGTAAAAAGTAGCAGCGAACATATGTGCCAGCTAGTATATGCGGGAAGTGCGCTGGGAGTAGTCTTTGCCGGTGACTTAATAACCTTATATTTCTTCTGGGAGATAATGTCGGTCGCGTCCATGCTCGTTATCTGGCATGGTGCGACGGAGAACGCGCATAGTGCCGGGTTTAGATATATCATGTGGCACATTGCTGGAGGCATAATCCTTCTGGCAGGAATTGTCATATATATAGCCAGCACTGGCTCAATAACCTTTGATGCCATTGGCTGGAATTCGGGCAGTACTTATCTGGCTGCTATGTTAATCTTCTTAGGGTTTATTATAAATGCTGGCGTTCCTCCGCTGCATGCCTGGCTACCTGATGCTTATCCCGAGTCAACTGTTACGGGATCTGTATATTTGAGCATCTTTACAACCAAGTCCGCCGTGTATGTTTTAGCGAGGGGTTTCACTGGTTTTGGGCCTTTGATGTGGCTGGGGGCAATTATGGTTATATATCCTATATTTTATGCCGTCCTGGAGAATAACTTGAGGAGGGTTCTCTCCTATAGCCTCATCAACCAGGTGGGTTTCATGCTATGCGGCATAGGAATGGGCACAGCTCTTTCCCTCAATGGCGCGACTTCTCACGCTTTTGCCCATATCATCTATAAGTCACTGCTCTTTATGAGCGTGGGAAGCGTGCTTTTTAGGACGGGAACTGCAAAGATCACCGACCTTGGCGGATTATATAAGACCATGCCGTTAACTACCATTTTCTGTTTAGTGGGAGCGGCATCAATTTCGGCATTTCCTCTTTTTTCCGGTTTTGTGACCAAAGCGATGGTCGTTCAAGCATCTGCATTTGGGGGTCTGGCAATAGTCTATGTTCTCTTGCAGCTTGCCTCCGCAGGCGTTTTCGAACACGCAGGCATAAAGGTTCCATTCTTCACCTTCTTTGGCCAAGACTCAGGCCTGCGGGTAAAGGATCCACCACTCAATATGCTATTCGGCATGGGGATAATGGCATTCTTATGCATCTTCATAGGCCTGTATCCGTATCCTCTATACCAGCTTCTCCCCTACCCCGTTGATTTCGATGCGTACACAGCACCCCATGTTATAGAATCACTTCAACTGCTGTTATTCGCTTCATTTGCGTTCTTCCTTCTCATAACCTCAGGAATATATCCTCCAGAGGGGAGGACAATTAGCCTCGATACAGACTGGCCATTGAGACTTGCTGGGGGGAAGTTTATATGGTTCGTAAAGGGGCCTTTGACGAGCTTCTCAAACTGGATGGACGGCAATGTCAAGAGGATAGCTGCTGATTTCTCTCTATTAGGAGAAGAAAAGGAAGAGAGAGTATTTATTGGAGTATCTGTGATGCTGGCGCTCTTATTCCTGGCGTTCTACTTGATCGTGGAGTTGCTATACCAGTGGATTTTCTCTTAGTCTCAGCGAAGGAGGAATGAGTATGCGATATAGCGGAGATACTACTATAGGATCGATGAAATGAAGGCAGAGCAAAGAAGAGAGCTGAGCCGAAGAGCTATCTAATATAAGTAACTATAAGTTTCAATGGTGATAGTATGCGAGTTCAATCACTTGGTTATATCCTGATGGCACTCATTACCCTGTGGATATATGTAACCACGGTAATAGATGCTGTTATTTAGGGGACTGAGAGGATATGGATGCTGATGAGGGATTAGTGTTTGCAGGAGCATCGCTTGGGTTAAGCATGCTGATTGTTTGGGTTATTTTTATCATCATCCTTTTATGGAATGGGGGGGCAGGATGAAGCAACCGTAATCAGGTGAAGAATCAGGGGAACCTGTTGACCATTCTATTAAATAAGATTGGATCAAAGACCCCCGGAGACGGCCGCTTGAACTGGCGAGCCCATCAGCTTGAGCGCGGCTATCTGGGAGAGAGGAAAATCCATCGTTGCCAGGGCTGCGCCTATAACTATTGAAATGCATCCGATTATTGCTAAGCTTGTGCGCACCCTGCGTTCAATGGGCAGGAGTCCGACTGCACCAAATAGTGCCAAGAATGCCAATACGGGTGAAATGGTCCATGCAAAGAGCCCTAGCACAGCTACGATTGCAGTGAGCAACGCTTTGAGAGAAGTCCCCTTTAAAAAAGAGCCCTCGGCCCAAATTGAAAACATCCTTCGCATGCCGTCATATCTCCATTACAGGCCAATTCAGCCCAATTTTCGATATCATAGATCAGGCCTTTGTTATACATTCTCCATATTAAATGGTTTTGGTAAACTACTCCGGCCTAAAG
>NZ_DAIK01000048.1:0-20230 GCF_002496085.1 Methanosaeta sp. UBA458
CCTGTGGTTGGACCTGATTATTCCAATTATCCAGTATTTTGGGGAGAGATAAGCCAATGGCATTCGGTAGGGAATACTCCGCCCGATGTTGACTTTGAGCATGTTCTCTCCCTTTCGCCAGATGCCGTTCAGACGAATCTGGAATTTTTGAACTATGCAAATGATGCAGGCAGAAAGATGAAAGAGGAGTTCCACAGGAATCTTCCTGGAATTCCATTGATCTGTCTTAATGCGCGCGAGCCGGAGCATACATCTGCAACTGTCCTGATCTATGGATATATCTTTGATGAAGAAGAGAAGGCAAGAGATTTTGCCGCCTGGCATCAAGAGACTTACAATAGGATAAAGAGGATATCCGATCAGATCCCTGAAGAGGATAAGCCTGAGGTCCTCTTCAACTCCCATGAGTTGGGCACAAAATACACTGCAGGAGGCAGCAGATATGATCAATCGCTCAAGCTGGCCGGGGCAAGAAACCTAATAGACAAAATAGTGAAGGAAGATAGTCCCTTTTACGGCAAGACCAGCGTCGATGTGGAGCCTGAATGGGTGATGGAGCAGAATCCAGAGTATATATTCACATCTTATTTGAATCCAAATAGCAATGCAGGCTTTGAGACCGAGGACGTATCCGGCGCAGCAGAATCCGTCCAGGCCATATCGAATCAGACGGAGTTCTCCGAGCTGGATGCCATCAAGAATGGCAACGTGTATTATATCGACAACTTTCTGGTGGGAGGTGGAGGATTGAATCCAATAGGTGCAGCGTACCTGGGAAAGCTGCTTCATCCGGAGGAGTTCGAAGAGATAAAACCGGATGAGCTACTGAGAGAGTACCTGGCCTTTTATAGCACAGAGACAGAGCCTAAAGGGGTATTTTTATACCCTTTTCTGGAGGAACAGGTTTAGAACCATTCTCAGATATCCAGGCGGCTACGTTCAGTATAGATCTCCGGATCAGTTCGAATTAGTGATTGCTTTAAATGCCGTTGCTTAACTACCTGTCTACTATCAAGGGTTCACTCCGCTGCGTCTCTACTATGCTATTTTATCTGCATCTCATCCGTCTCTATAGCTCCTCATCGATGCTGATCCTTCCCCTAGCCAGCACAATGCATGGCTCAAGCGGTGACTTCTTCTTTGGTTTCTGCAAGGAAAAATGGTTTGCATCCCAGCCTATTGGCTGAGATACATTATTCATTTATTCAACTTCTGCGGGCGAATAGATGTTATCTGGAGTATTATTAGTTGCCAGGCCCGTATTACCCACCTGATTACCAAGCGGTTCTATGAAAATACCACCACCTTCTTTTGCACAGTTATTTGAGATTATAGCGTTTCTCAGGTCGAGCGTGCCTCGGTTATAAATTGCTCCACCCTTTTCTTTTGCCTGGTTATCGATGATGGTTACTTTGCCATCCAGCCTTATTTGGCTTCCTTCATCTATGTAGATCGCACCTCCTTTTCTGGCAGCGTAATTCCTTTCAATTGTAACATCGTTCAATGTGGCGTTACCGATGATAAAAATGCCGCCGCCATCTCCGCCAATAGTATCAGGAATGCTGTCGGTTAGATCAACTCGTTCACAGTCCGTTTCGGTGCATTTAGATAAGCTTACAGAAGTTAATGTTATTCTTTCAGGCAATTTAATACTTTTAGCTACGTTATCTGAGATTATTCCGCCATTTACGATTAAATTGCCTTTAAATACATTTATGCCTCCTCCGTAAAATGCCTTGTTGCGTCGTATATCACAGTTATCCACAGTCACATTCGATTCTGAAGCATAAATACCGCCGCCAGTCCCACATGTTTCATGCAAATTCTCAACCATGGCTTCGTTATCGAGAAGGGAACAATTCTCAATAAGCGCATTTTGTCCGAAGATGAAAACGCTGGCTCCAATACCGGCGTTAAAACAGTTATCCGCCATCTTACTGTTCAGAATTTTGCAGCCCGTGGCTATTAATGGGCAATTAAAGGCGTAAATCGCGCCCCCAGATCCTCTATTGGATTCGAAGGATGTCGAATCTATTATAAGACTGCCGCCTTCATTACTGATGGCACCTCCTGTATCTCCACGGTTGTATGAAATGGTGCAATTTCTCACGATCACCTGCATGCCACTCCCGAAATCATTCCTGTATTCTTCACGGATCTTCTGCAGGTCATAGCTATCTTTTCGCAGCACGGCTCCCTTACTGGAGATGCCACTTCCCATAGATGCTATATTTTGGGAAAATGTGCTGTTTTCCACGATCAATTTTCCTCCCTCGTTAACCACTGTACCATCATGCATAGCGAAGTTATTCGTTACTAAGCTGTCATTTATCCACACTTCACCGTATTTATTGTAAATACTTGAACCATTGTATGCTATATTGTTACCTAATAGGCAATCATCCAAGATCAGCATTTTGCCATGGTTGAGTATAGCCGCGCCAGTCTCACCTTTGCAGTTTATCAATTTGATATTAGATAGTTTTACTTTTACTTGTGGATTGCTTTTACCTATGGCCAATGCACTGCGCAATCTTCGACCGTCTATGATTACCATCCCTTGTCCTTTCAGGGTCAGGTTCTTATCAATCTCTACAAGAAATCCCGAAGAATTCTGGTCAGATATATACCAGCCTGGCTGTAATTCGATGGTATCACCATCTACAGCATTGTCTATCAACTGCTGTAAAGTATCATTATATGAAGGCAGAGATACCAGTTCAACGCCGTAAATGCTAGTCCAAACCCGCCCGTAGCCTGATCGCAGATCCACATCCCCCATAACTGCGTGTTCAAGCTCATCCGCCTGTCCATATACTTCCCCTAATGTGATTAAGAATATTGCTAATGCCAGCAATTTTACGTTCATAACTGATTTCCTCCTAGCAGGTAACTAAGCATAACAATGCAAACCTGAGCTATCCCAATGTCCATACAAACAGCATACATGCGAGCTTGAATAGCTAAAACAATTGGGACAATGCCCATCAACATAACAGTTATTGGAATATTGGCATGTACCTGAATATATAGTGGCACAGGATATTATGTGCCAACTAACTTCATCATCAAGGGCTCCTTTTTCTCGATCACTGCAGTTTGTCCTTTGCTCACATTTTGTATCATTTTCAATAAGACTACTGTTATTCCTTGCAGTCCTTTCCAAACCAATCGGTGTCGATGTTGACTGATTCAAAGCGACGCTATTATTTGGCAAAGGAACAACCTCAGTGTTAGACTGACTCTCTTGTAGTTCGAGTTCTGTTTCTGCACCTTGATTCTCATTACCTTGAACAGACATTACGACATGCATACAAGAAAGTAGTATGCATACCATTAATACATTCCATTTCAGTAGCATACCTCCTGATTATCAATACGAAACACAATTATATTCTAAATATTTAAAGATATTGGAATGCACGGAGTGCACACCTGATTGTCCTTTACCACATCGACATTGGCCAGTTCGCTTCGATCGAGGACTTGATCTCTTGATGCGATCATCTTGGAGAGATCGTCCCGCCTGAGGAGAGGCCGATAATCAACAGCCTTACCTGGACGGCATGCTACCTGTTTGTGGGGGCAGGGACATATGCCGGAGTAATTATGATGGCCGGGGGGCATAACCAGATGCCGTTCCTGATAACCGGCGCACTCTATGCCCTGACAGCATTCCTATTTTATGCATTCCTTGGCCGCAATTCGCTGCTAGGATAGATTGAATGGATTGCCTTTTCTTGGGTCCAGCTGATCACGCAGGCCATCACCGATCAGAGTAAAACCGGTCACGCAGACGATTATCAATGCAGAGGGTACAAGAACCAGATGGGGGTGGCCTGGGAAGACGCCAAATCCGTTCTTGATCATCATCCCCAGCTCGGGGGTTCCCGCCTCCACCCCCAGACCGATGAAGCTCAATCCGCTCACGCTGAGAAGAAGGCCACCAAGCCCTAAGGTGATCATCGGTATCAGGGGAGCGATGGTGTTGGGCAGTATATGTCTTCCCATGATGTAGCTCTCGCTTGCACCCAGTGCTCGGGCGCTCTCGACGAATCCCTTCTCCTTGACTGAGATCACAGTGCTGCGTATGACTCTGGCGTACTTCGACCAGCCAACTATGGACAACGCCAATATCAGGTTTGGCACTCCCGGCCCCAGGGTTCCGACCAGCACCAGGGCGAGGACGATGTCCGGGAAGACGAGCTCGAAGTCGATGATCCTGCAGATCAGCCGGTCGGCAGTGCCTCCGAAGTATCCGGCCATCATCCCCAGAGCAGTGCCCAATGCCACTCTTATCAAGAGGACCACAGCAGCGATGAAGAGAGAGAGCCTCAGCCCATACACTAGCATGCTCAAGAGACATCGGCCCATGTAATCGGTTCCGAGAGGATGCTCAAGCGTCCAGGGAGCGATCCTGTTTCTCAGATCTATCGCTTCGGGATCATGAGGGGCGATCAGTGGTGCAAAAAGAGCTATGATCAGTACCGTCCCAATGATCGCAGAGCCTATGAGTATCTTCTTGTTTCCAGGGATACCCTCTTTCAGGAGATCTCGCTGGGCCATGCCTATAAAACGCCCTCCGGATCTATTCTGGGGTCGATATAGGTATAGAGCAGATCGACGATGATATTTATGAGGATGAATATCACCCCGATTAAGAGGACGCTGGCCTGAACCAATGGGACGTCTCCTGACTGGACCGAGTCCACCAGGAGCCGGCCGATTCCCGGCCAGGCAAAAATGTTCTCCACAATCACCGCCCCGCCGAATAGGCCTCCCAACTCCAGCCCGAGGTAAGTGACCAACGGGGGGAGGGAATTCCTGAATATATGCCCGAAAAACACCCGTGCTTCGCCCAGGCCTTTCGCTTTCGCTGCCAGGACGTAGTCTTGCCTTGACTCTTCCAGGATATCGTATCGGGTCATGCGCATCAGCATCGCTACTCCGCCAAAGGAGAGCGATGCTGCAGGCATGAGCATGGAATCGAGCCCGCTTCGTCCCGCCACGGGAAGCAGATGCAGGCCTATGGCAAATATGAGGATTAAGACGAAGGCTGTGACATATCCGGGCACGGAGATGCCCAGAATGGCAAGATAGCTGAGCATATCATCGATCCACGAATCCTCCTTCCAGGCGGCTAGAAAGCCCAGAGCAAGCCCAAAGAACATGACTATCAGCATGGAGATCATCACCAGCTCGCCGGTCGCCCGGAGGGACTCACTGAGAATGGTTATGACCGGCCTTCTGGTGACGTAAGAGTAGCCCAGATCGCCATGCAACACCCCGCGGGCCCAGTTCAGGTACAGCTGATATGGAGGTGCATCCAGCCCCATCTCCTTTTTCAGGACCTCCACTGTATCACGGGAAGTGGGAAGCTCACCGTTCATCCTGGTCTGCAGTATTCGCTCCGCAGGATCTCCAGGGAATAGATAGAGGAGGGCGAAGACAAATACGGTGAGAACAGATATGGTCAGAATGGCAGCGGCAATCCGCCTCAGGATGAGCCCGTACATGTCCTGCTCCCGTCCCTCGCTCTTGTTCCTCTCGCTCTCCTTCTTTTCATTCAGGCTTTGTAGGCATTCTCCAGGTGATGCCTGCCGATCAGGCTCAGCTCATAGTCCTGTATATCGGAGCTTGAGGCGGAAATGCCCGTGTAGTAGGTCAGATATACCACAGGAACATCCTTCAGTATCCTCTCTTGAAGCTGGTCGTAGATCTCCTTCCTCGCCTCCTGGTCCATGGTCTCCCTTCCTTTTTCGATGAGGTCGGCCACATCATCAGGGGAATAGTTCATGCAGTCGTAGTAATACGATTCCGTAGTAAAATAGCTGGCCCATGTGTCCGGGTCTCTATTGAGGAGAGTATTGACGGAGACCAGATAGATATCCACCTTCCCTCCTTTGGCCTGTTCTCTCACTGCAGAGTCATCGAGAATGGTGATCTCTATATCGATTCCCACCTGGCCCAGCTGATCTTTCAACGCCTCTGCAATGCTTGGAAGCTCCGGCCTGCTCGGATAGGTGAACAGAGATAATTTGAGATCCTCCCCATCCTTATCCATGATGCCATCGTTATCGCTGTCCGACCAGCCGGCCTCTTCCAGGAGTGCAATTGCCTCCTCTGGGTCATATGATGGGGTTTCGAGGTTATCGTTTGACCAGTAGAGATTGGATGAGAAAGGAGCTGATGCCGTCTGATCCATGCCCTCCAGGAGGGAATCGCAGATCAGATCGCGGTCTATTGCCATGCTTATCGCTTGACGCACCAGAACATCATCCAGGGGCGGATTAGCTACATTCAGCAGTAGATGGCGTACTCTGCCCATCTCCTCTTGCTCGTAGACTTTGAAGCTGGAGTCCTCGGCCAGCTTCTTGGCCAGAGCAGGAGAGATAGTGCCAATTATGTCCACCTCGCCTGCTCTCAGCATGCTCTCCCTGGTCTTCTCTTCAGGGACGTTTGAAAATACCACCTTCTCCACCTTTGCTTTGGAGCCCCAATAGTCTTCAAATCGAACACCTGTCATGCTCTCCTTTGGCACCCAGGAGTCGAACTTGAAGGGGCCGGTGCCTATGGGCTCTACGACCTCATCATTGCTGTCGAAGGATGATGCCGCCAGTATCTCAGTTGCATCCTTGGTCAGGTATCCTGCCAGGGGAGCAAATGGCCTGCTGGTGGTTATCACCAGGGTGTACTCATCAGGCGCTGTGACTGACTCCACTGGAAATGCCTTGATGGAAGAATATTCTGCCGATCTTCTGAAGGTCCTCTCCAAGCTCAGCTTCGCAGCTTCTGCATTAAAAGGCGTTCCATCATGGAAGCTGACTCCTTCTCTTAAGTGAAATGTCCATGTTCTGCCGTCCTCGGATACATCCCATGACTGGGCAAGCATTGGCGATAGTTTTCCCTCTGAGTCCACACTCAGAAGCGGCTCAGAAACGTCCACGCTCAATTGATATACAATGGGATCAAGCGATTTTGGCTCCCAGGGCGATGCCACCTTCAGCGTTTCATCATCTGCTGCAGAGATGCCCACGAAGAGGCTGACCAGGAATAGGGCAACTTCAACGATTGCTGCCCTCTGGATTATTCTCTTCGAGAATTGAGGCCCTCTGCTCATAGAATGCCCATAATTCATCATTTCTAATTCCAACCATATTCTTCAATTGGTGCTCTTTTTTTTAGTGCTGCAATACCTCTGTAAGCCACTCATGTGAATATCGAATATGCTGATCAATGAGCCGCTTTTCTGGCCACCTCACAGCATTCATGTGATTAAGCTTTCTGGATGGGTGTATATATTAAATAAGGATTTCGGTATTATAGCATTAAATAAGATCAATTCTAATATAAGTAATATTTATGTCCAACTCTTTTGCGATGGGATGCGTCATGTCTTTATAATTTCTTCCAGCTTATTAAAGCATATATAATAAAATACAGCTGTTGCCGCATAGAACAAGCCAGTGACCATAAAAGGCATGCGGCTATCGCCTTTAGCCATCATAAGGCCGCCGACATAGTTTCCAATTCCTACAAAGGTGTAGCAGGCCATCCACATTATGCTGTTTATCATCGACCTCTCCTCAGGCTGAACGATCTCCAGCTTGAAGCTATTCAGGATGGGATTTGCCATATTCATGATCATATATCTCATCACAAATCCAACCACGGCAATGAGCAGGTTATTGGTGAGGACAAACATCAGCAAAAATGGTATCGATAAGATCTGCACAATGGCGACCAGCCGGACCTTCCCCGTCCTTTCGGTGAGAACGGGGACTAGAAAATATCCGAGAATCATGAAGACCTGCGAGACGGAGAAGATGATGCCGATCTGGTTGGCACTGGCACCGAGAACCGTATCAAAGTATACATTGAAATAGGGAAGGGATGTACCCCATCCTACCCCATACAGGCAATAAAATAGGGTCATTTGCCTTATGACCTTGGACTTGAATATAGATCGATAGATGTTAAGCTGGCCTCTGATGCCATTATTCTCTTCCGAATTCTTCTCAGCGACATATGCCAGGGGCAGCAGCGATGCCATAGTGGCAACCAATGACACATAGAGAGTTAACCGATAGGATATGGCGCTGCCAGACTGGGCAGAGATGAGATCTGCCAGGATATCGGGCAGAAATCCGCCCAACATGTTTCCTGATAGGAGGGAAAAGGTGTAGATGAGCGAGGACATGGAGAAGAGATACATCCTCTCTTCTTTGGTCGAGTTTTCCAGGAGGAAGGTCGATCCGGTCACCAGGCCCAGGGCGGATGCCATCCCGGATGCCAGGCTGAATAGCACCAATAGCTCCGGTGTTGTGGTATTATAGAGAAAGAAGAGCGATATAGCGCTGAGAACTGAAGAGAGAAGCAACGTCCTCTTTCTGCCCAGGCGATCACAGACAAAGGCTGCAGGTATGGAAAAGAGTCCCATGGAGGTGGCGGAGATAGATAGGATCAGCCCCAGAAAATCCTCTCCGAAGCCCAGTCGCAGGATGTAGAGATTGAATATGACCCCATATATCCCCGCATTTAGAGTGGTCAGGAAGACGAAGAGCAGATACTTTCTCGCATTGGGGCTGAAGCGCCTTAGCTTGGAGGCATAGCCATTGCCTGCCAGGAGCAAATTCATCAGAAGAAGATCAAATGACATGATAGCTTATTCTGGCAAAAAAAGCTGAGGCTTCACTTAACCCCGGTGACCAGGAACTGCCTGCCGCCGTATCCATGCTTCAGATGGTTGAGGGTTAATAGCAGCTTTCGGTTGAGGTTATCTCTAAGCTGAACATCCCTGAAACCGAGTCTGGTGAGCATCTCTATATCATGGTCAGGCCGCTTCATATTGCAGGACCACAGGTCCCTTTTTATCGTTTTATCCATCTCCTGGTAGCATGGCATCCTCCTCTCGGTGAGCATGATCAGGATCAGAGAGAGACTGCGCCACAGCTGCCTGCATGCCGTCCTATCTCTTTCATCAAACCAGGTGCCATCTACGATCACCAGCCTCCCGCCCGGCCGCAGAACCCTCTGCCATTCAGCAATTGCCTTTTCCGGCTGGGGAAGGGTCCAGAGAACATACCTGTTGACCACAGCATCGAAGGAGCTATCATCAAAGGGCAGAACTTCGCCATCTCCCTGGATTAGATGCATTGGATTGCGCAGAGCTTCCGAGTTCGACTGGGCCTTCTTCAGCATTCCCTCCGAGGCATCAATGCCTGTGACATCATGACCCAGCTCGGAGAGAAGATTGGACACAATTCCCGGTCCCGTGCCCACGTCAAGAATCCGGAGGGGGGCGCTGCCTATAGCTACGCTGAAGATCTTCTGCCATATGCGCCTCTCCCTGGAGGAGTATATGACCTGCCTGACGTTCTCATCGTAGGCCTTTGCCCTCCCGTCCCAGTGTCTGGTTATCCTCTCTTTCATCCCCGGCTCCTGGAAAGGTAGATCGAAAGCGGCAAGACTATCATATCCTCAGGCCTCCACCGGCCAGCGATCATACGGAGGATAGAGGAATGCACCCTTTTCTTCGACATTGAAGTCTATGCGGCAGAAACGGTCCACATATTCCTGATGTATGGCCACGGGATCTATATCCTCGAATAGATCGGGGTAAAAGAGCTTGGCCAGGTATGCAGTGCCTATGATGTTGTTCCCCGCGCCGATGAGCAGGAAGTAGTCCAGACAGTATACCTGATTCTCCTTTACCGCATCGACATTAACCAGCTCACTTCGATTTAGGACTTGATCTCTTGAGGCGGTCATCTTGGAGAGATCATCTGTCTCATATCCGCCATCGCCCCAGCTTGCCACTGCCTCAAAAATATATTTGGGGTTTTCTTTGACGATGAACTCTGGATCCGCAGCGATCATGCCTTTGTACTGAGGATCATCTGGACCCACTGCCCCATCGATGATGTTTTTCCCCCCGGCTAAGACCAGAACCTGGCCCAGATTGCTGCCTGAAGCATAACAATTATAGGGCTCGGATGCGTACTCGAAGAACGCCGTTGGCCTCTCTTCCTCAGGAATGTCTTTGGTCCGGCTTTCAAACAGGTTGTAGTATTCAGTATACCATTTTATGAACTGCTCTGCCTCTTTCTCATGATCTATAAGGTAACCGTAGGTGCGGACGTTCTTCACCAGAACATCAAGCTCACGCATATTGAGAGAGATCAGAGGTACATCGGGGAGGTTTTTCTTGAATATATCCTTCTGTGCCCGGCCCGCGGTTGAAGAAGATCCTCTCTCTATATTGGTCTGGAGAGCATCGGTCTTCAGCATAATTATCCTCTCAAAGTCAGCATTTTCGGCTTGGGCTCCTTCGTCTGGAGAGACTGAAGGAAGGTCGGATAGTTCTGGAAGATATGTCTTATGCGCCGATCTATCTGCACCATAGGCTACAAGGAGGTCTTCTGCACCCAGGATTCTGGTCATCTCCACCCCATTGTAACCCATATTCACCAGGCGCTTTATGGGCTTATTCAACGTCTCTGCCTCACCCAGGATGTCTATATAGGTGATCCGAGTCTCTCTGCCATCCAGTATGGCTTGGACCTGCTCTATATCCTCTTCATCAACATCGCCGTCATAGTTTGCATCGGCAAGCTTGGTGGGCTCGGTTTTGCCCGCTGCGATATCCCTGATATAGTCCAGGTCGGCCTGGTCCAGATGCTCATCCATATTGGCATTGCCATAGATCTCCAGGACGAAATCAGCAGCATTAGTAGGAGATAATATCACGAGAGCATAGATCAAAATCCAAATTAAGCGGTTCGGCTCCATTATTTTATACCTCGCACGGGATAATACATGAATTCAGCAGTCACTTTTTCATACGATAATACATCGAGTTAATAAATACTGTGATGAATTTTTAGGGCTTTAAGAGCCATCCTTTCCCATTGGATCCCCTTTTTTGAGTCGAAAGGCATTGATTCTCTACTCTGGTTGCAGATAGGGATAAAAGGAAATGGTGAGGCAAGGACAATGAAGCGCATCATCGGACTCTCTTGGCCACATCGCCCACCACCACAAATGTGGGCTCATGATACTCCAATCTGCTCAAGACAGAGCCCCTTTTATTCTGGAGCTTCTGCACCTCTTCCAGATGCCTGAATGAGACATTGAAAAGGCCCGCCTCTTCGAAGACATTGCAGATCCTCTCCGGTTTGGATTGGCTGAAGAGTGGGAGCTCCTTTTTTATCGATTGGTAGTGGTCTAGGAATTTGGATTTAAGAGATGGGGCCTTCCTCGAGCAGATTTTAGCAGCAGCACTGGATATGCCCCTGCGGATCTGGGCATTTAGAGAGGGATCAAACCAGGCCCCGTCGATGGCCAGGATGCGGCCCCCGTCCTTCAGAACCCGAGACCATTCTCTCACCGCCGCCAGGGGATGGGGAAGGGTCCAGAGCAGGTGCCTGTTCACCAGGAGGTCGAAGCTCTCACTATCGAAAGAAAGCCGCTCGCCATCTGCATGGCGAAAGTCCACCTGCAAGCCCATCGATTGGGCGTTCTGCCTCGCTTTTTCTATCATCCCGGAGGAGATGTCGACACCGGTCACATCAAGCCCCATCTCCGCCAGTATCAAGGCCATAAATCCGGGACCGGTCCCCACATCCAGGACTCTCTTGTATCTCCCCCCCTGGAGGAATGGCTCTAACTCCATCTTCCAGACGGCCTTCTCCTCCTCTTCAAATCCATGACTGCCGTTGGTATAGCTCCGGCTTCTCCAATCCCAGTATTGCGAAATGCTCTCCTTTGCATCCATAATCGTCTCTTAACCTCCTTTACCCCGATCGGAAACCATCTCAATCACTGACTAGCAGGTCTGATGCCATTAGATGACACTTTATAATATTAAATAGCTCAGTTTTATTGATAGATCATACATACATCTATGCTATTGGGATTCGGTTAATAAATCCTTTGCCCAATTCACATTAGGTCTGAAAATGATAAGTTGGCTAATGAGATTGAAAGATATTATGAAAAATTAGCTTTTTTATTAATAATTGCATTTTGGATCAGAAGCTCCCCCTGCAGGGCTAGTCGATGAATCCCTGCGCTTCGAAGAGGAGGTTTCCTTTATCATCCACCTCTCGGAAGACTGCCCAGGTGGCTTTATCCCTGGAGACAGGATTGAGTTCGTCGTCGAAGTACCTTATCTCTGAGCGGACTGATCTGCTTGATCCGATATTTTCATTACTTTTTAGCATGATATAATATTATACCTTACTAGTATAAGATATTTTCTAAAGTAATGATAGATTTGGTAGAATTATAGAGGAGTGTGGTTGCTATTTGCATGCTGATGGATTTGCTCAGATTTTGAATTTTCAGAGAATTATCAGAAAATGTACTTTTCAACAACATCAAGAACAATTAATAATACATTTATATCTAATGGAGCCATTAAGTATCACAAACACAGGATGGATATTATGGAAGCAAAAAAGCATTCGATCTCAAATCTATCGCTCATCTTTTGCCTATTGCTATCGGGATTGCCCATGGTTCAGGGCGAGGAGCGATCGGACAACTACGCCATAGAGAAGCTTGTCATTGGCACCACCAATCAGGTGGAGGATATCAACGTAAATGTTCGTCTACCGCCGGGGCTCATGATCTGCGCCAGCGTGCTTGGATTTGTAATGATATCGATGGAGCCGGAGAGATCTCAAAAGGCGTTGGAGCTGTAGATGAGATCGAAGACGTTGCTCGAGGATGTTGCTCGAATACCCTGAAAATGTTGAACGAGGTTAGGACATCAACATGCCTTATCATCAATCGCCTCCTGCAGTTGGTGCAAGCTTATCGGCTTAGAGATAAAGCCATCTCCTCCCTCGCTGATGCATTCATCTCTGCGGCTGGTGCAGCCAGTTACAAAGATGATCCTGGGGCCCTCTGGCCAGCGTTTCCGGATGATTCTAGCCGCCTGCAATCCATCCATCTCTGGCATCTGAATGTCCATGAGCACCAGATTGTAAGAGCGGCTTTCCATGGCAATCAAAGCTTCGAGGCCATTGTCTACTGTATCGGCATTATACCCCAGCGTCTTTAGCATCCGCAAGGCGACCAGCTGATTTGCCGGGTCATCCTCGGCAATGAGAATGCTTAAAGCTCTATTGGGGTGCTTTTCAAAGGCCAAATCAGATCCTTTTTCAAATGTCATCCCACTCACCATTTTCCCAAGAAAGCAATTCTCTCTATGGTTGGAGAATTAATAGTAATTTGTATTATTAAGTAATAAGCATTTCGATTGTAGTAATATCAAAGCTTTTGTCGTCTTGTACTCCAATAAAATCCAGAAAAAAGAAAAATGAGCCTGCCGGCCTAGAGCACGATCTGCTTATTGTGGTTTAGAACCTCTGCCATCGTGTCTGCACCCTCAACCGATCCAGGGAAGTTGGTGAAGATCACTCGCTCTGCATCGATTCCCTTATCCTTCAAGGACTCTTCAATTCCCTTGGCCAGCTCCCCGGACTGCATATTCTCTATGATATATTTCACATTCTGGTATTTCTCAGGATTGGCATTGATGTCGTCCACCACTCTGGCCGCGGTCTTGGTTCCATTCAGAGCGAACTCGGGCGCAAAGAAGTTGACCACATTCATGCCCAGCCAGTTTTGCACGGGATCTTTTTGCCAGAGCATGACTATGACCTGCGTCTGGTTTAGCTGCTTCTTCTCCGACTCTGTAGGCTCGATGGCGTCAAAGCTTTTTGCATAATCATTGTAGCGCTGCTCGTAGTAGGTTTTGTTGGCCGGGTCTTTATTTGCGAGCCACCCTTCTACCTCGGCAGCCAGCAGCTTGGAGTTGGTCGGGGTGTTCCATCCGCGGGAAGGGTTGGATATCGTCATCCATTCAGCTGTCCCATAGTTATTGGCCGTCATGAAATCGTTGATTGCCGGCATGTTATACCTTTGGTCGTTGCTGTCGTTGTACGCCATAAACATGTTAGCATCTTTGATGAAATCCATGTTGAGCTGAATGCGATTTGGAATGATGTCTGTTTGCAGGTGAGGGCACAGGGTAGGGTCAGCGATGGAAATGGCCTCCACCCTATCTCCGCCGATATAGGTTGCCGGATCCATCAATACACTGGTGGTGCAGACGATCTTGAGAGTTGACGGTGCCGTTTCTGCACCAGCAGGAACGATCAAAAAGATCGCCAGCATCAGTATGGCTAAGTTGGATGATTGAATTCTCATAATTGGAATTAGTAATACTAAATATTTAAGTTTTACTACTATTGACTTGATTATCTTTGTAAGTTCGTATTAAATATAACGAATCAAGAGACATTATCTATTTTAGCCAAAAACGACCTCACTACATCATTGGCCATCTTCCGGGCGATCTCTGCCGGGATTCCCATGGCCAGGCAGTTTTCGGGCAGCCAACCCCTGGCGGAAGGATCGTTGGACCGATGGATATCTGAGACAGAGAAGCATTTTCCGCCATGCCCGCAGGATAGGTAACCAGGGTAGCGCAAGCCGGGCCCCAGGGAACCGATATTAAATTAAAAACGTTATGGCTGCCGAAATGAGCCAGTGCACATAAATCCCTGATCTGCTCGCCGCTGGCAAAACATACTATGCATTTTACGCCAGGGTCCTCCTGGAAATCATCGCAGCGCCTCATCACCACATACCTGCCCAGGGTTTTGATCTCACCTACTGCCTTGTAGGTCTCGCATGCGATATTTTCGTTCTCTTTCAGATGCTTTCCATCCTGTTTTGCAGGCAAGGCAATCGCTGAACGAAGAGGACCGGACAGCATTTTCCGGTACCTGATCCGAGCCGTACACGCATACCGGACTGGTCTTCATATTCACGGCATTTGCCAGGAGGGATCCTATTTGCCTGATTGACAATCTTTCCTTGACTATTACCACCGCCGAGAGCTTTAATCATCAATGTATTTTGGTATTTATCCTTCTCTTAAAAGACAGCATTACGGATATTGCAAATACGCCTGTGAGCAGCAGGGCCACCAGAGGAGCGACGGGCAGCGTAAACTCAAAACCCGCCCAGACGCCAAAGGCGCTCACCAAGAGAGCTACCAGCGGCGCAACTATGAACATGCTCTTTACATTAAAGCAGAACTGGCCAGCTATGGATGCAGGCGTCACCAGCAATACGAATATCAAGAGGCCGCCCACAATGTTGAGGCTGAGCGCCACGGATAGGGCAATAATGAATAATAGTACGTAATATATGAGCTTAACCCGGACCCCGGCTGACTCGGCTATCTTCATGTTGAACATGATGGCCGAGATCTCTTTGTAGAACGCTAAAACGAATAGGATGGAAAGGCAGCAGATGGCAGCCAGGGCATAAATCTCCTCCCGGTATAAAGATATGACATCCCCAAATAGAAGGCTGCTCGCGGAGAGCCCTTTGCCCATATATTCCATGTAAGAGATCAAGAAGATGGCCACAGCCATGGACAGGGAGAATAGGACGCCTAATGTGGCATCAGCCGCCATCTTGGCCTTCTCGCTAACCGGACCGATGAGAGCTGCCACCCCCATGCTGAAGGCGATGGCCATCACCTGAGCATTCGCTCCCAGGAACATGCCCAGAGCCGCACCGGCAAAGGCAGCATGGGACATGGTAAAGCCAATTGAGGAGAGGCTCATCCTGGAGATGATCACCCCCAGGATGCTGCAGGCGACGGAGGCAAAGATCATCGCCTCCAGGGCATGGCAGACCACATTGTTCTCTATCAGCCACTCGAGCATCTTTCCTTGACCTCGCACTCCTTTCTGATTATCTCCTCCACCTCCCCCGCCTGGCAGCTCAGGTCGCCGGTGATCCTGCCCCGGTTCATGACAACTAGATGAATGGGAATGTCGGGGAGTCCATCGAATGCATGAGCCACCATGAGGATGGGGACCCCCTGCTGCACCATCCCCTTGAACACATCCTGCAGGAACTCTCTGGCCCGAAAATCGAGATTGCTGAATGGCTCATCCAGCATGAAGAGATCCGGCTCCTTGGCGATGTTATGGGCGATCATCACCTTCTGCTGCTGGCCACCGCTGAGGGTGCCTATGGTTTTGTGTGCCAGGTCCTCGATACCTACTGTTTTTATCGCCCTCTGCACGGCATCATAGTCGGACTCCTTCGGGCGGCTCAACAGTCCCTGACGGCCAAAGCGTCCCATCATCACCACCTCCTGGGCGGTGAAAGGGGTGAATGGATCGAAATAGAAGTTCTGAATGACATAGCCCACCCTCCTTCTCACCTCAAAGCCACGTCGGCGAACATCCAGGCCGCAGACACAGGCCCTACCATGGGTGATCTTGACCAGGCCGTTGATCGACTCCAGCAGGGTGGTCTTTCCCGCGCTGTTCGGGCCGCCGATGACCACATACTCCCCCCGATCAACCTCCAGGGAAAGATCCTTGATAACCGGCTCTGAGCCGCCCTCATATGCGGTGTAGATGCTCTCAAGAACTATAGCTCTCAAAAGACGCTCACCCATGGTCCCAATCCGGACGCAGATCCGCAGTGAAGAGATCAGTATCGGCCATGCGGTACATCTTCTCAGCCAGCTGCTCGATGAGCAGGTCATGCTCTTTTCCGCTCTCTGAGGTAAAGGCAATCGGCCTGGGAATGATGACCAGCTCCCTCTCCCCGGCAGCGAAATGACAGCGGATCTCGTTGCTGGGGACGATCCGGATGTTTCGCTTGCCCAGGGTGCAGCCACTGCCGATCTGCACTCCGTCGGCGAGGCAGGATTGAGGAGGCTTATCCTGGCAGAAGACCTCTGCCTTCATCTGGAAGGGATCGGAGCAGAGGTTCTTGCGGGCATATCTGCCGATCATATAGCCCAGGACGATGTAAGGCCCGAGATGGCCATGAAATGCCGCCAAGTCCTCGATGGTATACTCTTTATCCATGCCAGTGTATCTGCATTTGCCCTCTTGGTGGTCCATAATCAGACTGCCTCCACATGATATGCCTTTATTCTGAATTTAAGTGCTACATATTAAATGTTTGTACGCAAATGTTGTTACTAAATCTCTGTCATCCACTTCTGGATCTGCCCCATTTCTTCTTGTATTCGTTCCTCTCGATGAGGTTTATCAATTCCTCTTCGATAAAGGCAATCCTGACGAGGCTGCACGCGGATTAGAGAAATAGAAATAGCAGAAATAATATCATAATATTAGCCACTTCGATTAACGAGTATTCCATAGCGGTAATCCTAAGCCCTAACGATCCCTGGAAATAAGAGATATTAGTGGGGACGCCAATTCTGAAGCATCCTATGCCCAGGTGCAAAAACCTGGCTATAAACAGCAGTAGAAGACAGCTGACGATGGAAAGAGAGCCCTCACGAAGCAATGTGCCTGAAGCCACCAGTGCAGCGCTCTGGCTGACCAGGCTGGCCATGAGAACTATCAGGCTGGATGATGAGAATCCAAGGGGCTCGACCAAGCTGTTGTATCTCTCCACAATGGGCAGTACCAGCACATATTCAATGGCCAATTGGGCTAGAAAGATGGTGGGGACCAGCACCTTGATGATGTTGATGGACGAGGATAGGCACTCCTTAAGACCGGTTTTTAGTATCGCCACCCATCCATACCATTGTTCTGGATCTTCTTCGCACTCCAATGTCAGCGCCTTGGCTGAGAGCAATCGTCTCGCGGCAAGGATGCCGATGCCAGCCACAAAGAAGTTGGCGAGTAGATCCAGGCATACGTAAAGGCCGCCGGTTTGAGGGCCCAGAACGGAGAGGGCCACTGGCAGCGAGAAGATGAGCATGCTATTCAATCCCTTGGGAATAAATCCCACTAAAACGGCCACAATCAGTTCACAATCGGTGATCTGCCTCTTCCTGTCATGGTCAGATAGCGAAAATAGGGTGAGCGGCGAATGACATTGGCCAGGAAAAATCCAATCACGATCGGTGGGATCATGACCTGAGATATCTCCACAGTGGCTATGAGAGCGGTATAAAGGGTCATATCGATATATAATATAGTGATATATTTATATTATTATCCTGCGATCTCGTGTGCCTCCACTAAGATTGTGCCTCCACTAAGATTGCGCCTCCACCAGCCGGGCATATCTCCCTTTCCGGGCGATGAGATCCTCATGCCTTCCCTGCTCTACTACCCGTCCCCCATTTATGACGAAGATCCAGTCAGCATCCACCACAGTGCTCAGCCGATGAGCGATCATGATGGTGGTGCGACCCTCTCTCCTTTCCATCAGAGCCTCTTTGATTGCCCTCTCGTTCTCTGCATCCAAGCTGGAGGTGGCCTCATCCAGGACAAGTATGGGCGCTCCCTTAAGAAGAGCTCTGGCGATGGCGATCCTCTGTCGCTCTCCGCCGCTGAGACGAACTCCCCTCTCTCCCACCAGGGTATCATACCCCTGGGGCAGGGTGATTATAAAATCATGAATGCGGGCCCTGCTAGCGACCTCTTCCACCTCGGCATCGCTAGCTTCTGGCCGGCCTAACCGGATGTTCTCTCTGATGCTATCGCTGAAGAGGAAGACATCCTGAGAAACCACAGAAAACAAACGGCGTAGCTGCATCATGGGATAGCGGCGCAGATCACTTCCACCGAGCAATATCCTTCCCGCTTCCGGATCCCAAAAACGGAGCATCAGATTGATCACTGTGCTCTTTCCTGCTCCGCTCGTCCCCACCAGTGCCACTGTTGAGCCTGCGGGAATCTCCAGGCTGATGGAGCTTAAGATTAAAGGCTCATCCGGAGCATAGCGGAAGCTGACATCCTGCAGAGAAATGGATGGCTCTATGGATTCGATCGGAACTGCCGGATCCAGACCGGACTCGTCCCTTACCGCTGGCTGCTCATCCAATAGAAGAAAGAGTCTGCGAGCAGCAGCGCGGGTCAAAGAGAGCTGCTTGGAGATCTCGACCACTGAGGTTATGGAGAGAAAGACGCTTGAGGCCAGGATCATGGTGATGGGAAGAAAGCCTGGCGCAAGGGAATTCTGCCTGACCAGGATGCTGGCACATAGGAGCACGGCAAGAATCCCTGCAGAGACGATGCTGATCTTCGCTGCGCTTTGCAGCCCGATGTTTCTTGCCTGCCTGGCCTGCAATGCCAGCAGTGCGGCAGAATTTTCAGATAGCTCCTCTATTCTTTGTCTGCTGTAGCCGAAAGACAGGATCGCCTTCATTCCCTGAATAGTATCCAGCTCCTGGGAGTTGAGAAGTGCCTGCTGCCCCCTCAACCTCTCCCCTAGAGTTGTGCCCAGCCAGAAAGCCAGCCTGGGCATGAGGATCAGCAGGATGAGAAAAATGAGCAATGCCTCTGCCAAAAGCAGGTTGATGGTTGCCAGAGCGGTGAGAGCGATGATGGGGACGATAAAAGCCACTACCGCTGGTCCTGCTGTATGGGCGAAGAAGAGCTCCAGCAATTCTATGTCTGATACTGCTGTGCTGACCAGATCGCCCGTGCGCCTTCTGGCAAGCTTTGCCGGAGCGAGGGGCTCTATGGCCCAGAAGAACTCGTCCCTCAAGTCGACCAGGATGCGGAATGCCGCCACATGAGATAGATAAGGGCCTAAATAGCCAAAGGTCCCTCTGGCCAGGCCGAGGATGATCATGGCGGCAGCATAGGGATAAAGCTCCTCGATGGCCGTGCCGGCCACCGCCCGGGCGAAGAGAGCTGCACCAAGAACGGCAACGCCGATTCCCGAGACCTGTCTTAAGATCTCGGATATGACGGCCAGGCTCATCAGTCCCAGATGAGGGCGAATAGGATAGATCAGCCGGCGCCAAACCGATCTGGAATCGAGAAAGCCTCTTATCATGGCTGTCCTCCCGCCACAGCGGCGAGATTGCTGCCAACTTTCATGGGGAGAGCATTCTCGTCATCCCTGCATTCTGGCATATCCAGGGACTGAGCCGCCACCAGGTGGGCATAGATGCCTCCTTTAGCCAGCAGCTCCTCATGGCCGCCGGACTCGGCGATTCTCCCCATTTCCATGACTAAAATGCAGTCCGCCTTTCTGACTGTGCTCAGCCGATGGGCGATGATCATAACAGTGTGCTGGGCCTGCAGACGGCCGAGGGCCTTCTGGATGTCCTCTTCGTTCTCGGCATCGATGCTGGAGGTCGGCTCATCCAGGAGGAGAATCGGTGCCCCCTTGAGAAGGGCGCGGGCAATGGCGATTCTCTGCCGTTCTCCTCCGGAGAGAAGCACTCCCCTCTCGCCTATGA
>NZ_DAIK01000048.1:20276-29917 GCF_002496085.1 Methanosaeta sp. UBA458
AGGTAGGACTCCTGAGCAACCAGAGCCATTTGGCTGCGCAGGAAATTGAGGGGCAAGCTGCGAATATCATGGCCCCCCAGGAGCACTCTGCCCTCTTGGGGATCGTGGAAGCGGAAGAGAAGATCGATGACTGTGCTCTTGCCAGTTCCTGTCGCCCCAACCAAAGCCACAGTGCTGCCTGGCTTCACCTCAAACGAGATGTTATGCAAAACCGGCCTATCGCCGTGATAAGCGAAGTGAACCCCCTCAAACCTGATCTCCGGCTCAATAGCAGAAGGTGCTGTATCTTGGCCATCCCGGACCTCAGGCATCTGATCTAATAGCTCGAATATGGCGTTCGCGGTTCTTTTTCCCAGCAGGCTGTAGTGATGATATAAAAGCAGATGGCTGACGTGCTCGTAGAAGAGCGAGCCCAGCAAAAGGACCATGACCAGTTTGTCCATCGATAGGCTACCCTGGCTGAGGCGGAATGATGAGACGATCATGGTCAGGGAGTAGCCCAGAACTGGGACCACCTCGGAGACGAAACTGGCTCCGAAATAGAGCTGCAGGCTCTGCACCAATGCCTTCTCCAGGTTCCTGGATCTTCTATGAAGCTCTTGCCCCCGGCGTTCTGCCTGGCTGAAGAGCTTGAGGGTGGTCAGTCCCTGCAGGCTCTCGGCAAAGTAAGCAGACAGCTCCCGGTATGTCTCCCATGCTCTTCTACCCACCTTCCACTCCTCCAGATTGGTGAATATCAGCAGGGAAAGGGGGACCAGGGGGACAAAAGCCATAAGCATCAGGGCGGAGATCAGGTCTACATAGATGGCAAAGCCCAAAAAGAGGAGAACGGGCATAACCAGACAGAGAGCCATATAAGGAACATAAAGCCCCACGTAGGCCTCAAGCGCCTCCACTCCATCCAAGACCGTGGTGGCCAGGGCGCTTGTGTTGCGCATCTCGACGAAAGAGGGACCCAGATCGAGAAGATGCTGATTGATCCTCTTTCGGACGCTGCTCTTGACCATGGCGGCGGAACGCTGGGCGGTGATATCTATGGAGGCCTCGGCAATGGCTCGCAGGCCTATGGCCGCCAGCATGCCTGAGAACAGATCCAGCATGGAGAGGAGAGTGCGACCATCATATATTCCCACGATGATCCTTCCCGCCAGGAAGAGGAGGGCGATGTTGGCAATAGATCCCATCAGGCCAGACAAGAAGGTGAGGGCGATCCAGCGCCTTGCACCAGGGGCGAACTTCAGAATCCGTTTGTCGATTAAGCCTTCCATGTTCTCCTTCTTTTGCCGCAGCCCTTCTCCTGCGCCGTAAAATTAAATCCTGTCGTGTTACACTCGTTAATAAATCTGTCGTAGGAGATATTATAAATTCATATTATTATCTTGCTTTGGAGGGTAAATGAAAATAAATTGGCTTCTGCTCGCTAGAGTTGGTAAGAGGGTATTCGTTTCCCATGGATTTTATCCATTCAGACGCTGATCGAATACCCCCATATTCTCCATCCGCCTGCATTGGATGGCTCACGACATACGCTTTAAATAGCACTTTGTGCAGAAAAGTTAATATTATATCATCACTTCATCGATTCCTGTGTAGGTGGTATATTTTGAAAGAAAAGAGGAATTTCGCCCTCCGAGATGCTTCGGGCAATGAGGTTGGCATCTATACGGGAATGGCACCCAGGCAAGCAGCCCTCAAAGTGGCGAGCAGAGGAGTCAAGGATATAAGGCTGAGGGAAAGGGGCACAAAAAAGGTCCATATCTATCAGGGCAACAGAAGAAAGGTCAAGAAGCCAAAGAACGCTCCTGCCTGGATGCCCGATAAGATCTGGAAGCCGACGGTAAAGAAGATTGGGATAGAGAAGCTGGAGAAGATCTGAACTCATCGTTACTCTGTCGGGGGCAGCGGCCAGCACATCTCCCGTGTTGGCCTTTTTATCTGCCTGAGTCCTCATCCTGTGCAGTAACAATTTTCTTATTTTGATTATGATTAAATTCTAATACAGGTTTGATTGATATGCCTACATGCGACCGCTATCTTCTCCTGCTTGCCGGATGGATCGCTTCGGCTGCAGGATGGAGGGCGGGGCAGAGGAAAGATGGTGATGATACCCTTAAAAGCACTAATGCTGGCCTTTGCATTATTGATGCTCTCTGCATCGGGCAATGGCTATGTACTGCATATATTCGGCAATGCCAATCTCGACGATGATATCAATGACCAGGATTTAGCATATCTAGAGAGGATAATAGAGGGAACCGAAGAGCCGACATGGCTCTCTGATGCGGACAATAATGGAGAGATCGACGAATCAGACATCTCACTAGTGCAGAGCATCATCAACGGAACCCCTAGCGAGATCACAATCGTTGATTCAGACAATAAGACAGTGACTGTAAAGCAGCCCCTGGAGAGGCTGGTGGTCTATACCCATCAGTGCGCTGAGATCCTCCAGCTCCTGGGGGCAGAGGAGAAGGTGGTGGGGGTCAGGGACACATTCGCTGAGCAGCCCAACAGGTTCCCGCGGTTGAGCAAGTACCAGAGCATAGGCAGTGGTGGAGAGCCCGATGTGGAGGCGGTCTTAAAGACCAATCCCGATGCCATCCTCGCTTATACCTGGTACCCATCTGAAGAGTCGCTGGACGATAAACTTCCCCCAGAGGTTGAGGTCCTGCGATTCGATTGTGAGTGCAGCGGCCAGGGCCCCGACGACATGAGAGAGAGGGTCCGGTTGCTGGGAATCCTGATGGGTGCAAGGGATAGGGCAGAGGAGTATCTGCAGTGGCACGACGCCATCCTCGACCAGGTGGAGGATGAGGTCCGGAAGATCCCCCAGAATGAACGGGTGCGGGTATACCTGGAGAGCACGCCCGAGGGCGACCGGCCCATGAGTTCCCGAACGGCTATTGGCACCGGCCATGCAGCCCACAAGCTGGTGGAGATGGCAGGAGGTGTTAACATCGCTGCCGGCCGCCTTCCTGGATATGAGGATACAGCCTTCGAGTATGGCGAGATAGAGACTGAGTGGGTCCTCTCCCAGAATCCGGAGGTCATCGTAGGCCGGGCCATGGGCCCAGGGATCAGGCCTTATGAAAATGTCAATGACAGCCTCCTTGAAAGCTACGCCCAGGATATCAGGAGCCTGCCGGGATTCGATGAGGTCCGGGCCGTGAAGAACGATGGGATATACATCATAACCAATGACTATGCAATAACGCCCAACTACCCCTCTGCCGTCCTCCTTCTGGCCAGATGGTTCTATCCGGATCGATTCGCAGATATCGACCCCCAGGCGGCTCACCAGGAGTATGTGAATATGATGGGCTTGGACTACGATGTCCGAGAGAAGGGCGCGTTCTTCTTCTCTGAAGAGCAAGCAGAGGATCTATGACATTTTTCAGCTGAGATTGATGAATTCGACAACTACCAAAAGAAAGGAGATGCTATAATTGAGTGCAGATAAAATCTTTGTATTGGCACTGGTTCTCCTCGCCAATATCATTCCCCTGTCATCGGGGTCAGGCTATGTGCTCCATGTTTTTGGCAATGCCAATATGGACGGCAAAATCGACCAGGAGGATATAGCCACCCTCAGAGAGATCATCAGCAATAATATGAGTCCCACAGGCCTGGCCGATGCCAACCTCGATGGCGAGGTTGATTTGCGGGATATAGCCCAGGTGGAGATGATCATCAATGGAACGGAGAAGGAGCTGAGCCTTCTGGACGGGAACGATTTGCCCATCACCATCAATAAGCCAGTGGAGAGAATCGTGGTCGAATACCTGGACAATGCCGATCTGATGCAGATTCTCAAGAAGACGGATAAGGTAGTGGGGGTGGACCTGGCAGTGGCCAAATCCCCGGCGGAGTTTCCAGAGATGTCCAACCGGACGTGCGTGGGAGCCATGCACAAGGAACCGGACTATGAGAAGGTATTGAGTCTTGATCCCGATCTTCTCCTGGTATTCTCCAATGTCACCCAGGAGAAGGATAAGAACCTGCCTGGAGTGCCAGTGCTCTTTGCCGGCCTGTACTATCCCGACCTGCTCAAACCTGAGACATCTGCTTTCACCGATGCAGTGCGCAAGCTGGGCTATGTTCTTGACGCGCAACAGGATGCAGAAGAGTATATCCAATGGCATATGAATTCGCTCAATAGACTGGTTGAGAGCACAGGAAGTATTCCTGATAGCGAGAGGCCGACGGTCCTGGTGGCCGCCTATCCCGAAGCTGATGAGAAGACCATCTTCACCTTTGCCCAGATAGACACCCTTACCAGCATGGTGGATCTGGCCGGCGGGAGAACGGTGGCGTCTGATCTGCCTGATTTTATGAAGTCCACCTATAGAATCGAGGTGGACCCGGAGTGGGTCTTGCAAGAAGATCCGGATTATATCGTTTTGCTGGTTGTTGCCACCACTTACAGCGGATTGGTGTTGGATCCGCCCAGCGGCTATGATGCCGATGATCCCACTGGAATGAAGGAGGCTCTGGAGGCCTTTATGAGCCGTCCGGAATATGCCAACCTCAAAGCGGTGCAGAACGGCGATGTCTACATATTGAGCGGCAACCTCAGAAACGATGCCAGCAAAGGCCTTATTGGCGCAGCCTACCTGGCGCGGATATTCCATCCAGATGAGGCGGAGATGGATCCCGAGGAGCTGCATCAGGAGTACTTGCAGAGGTTCCTGGGGCTGGACTACGATTTGGATGAGCACGGAGTATTCATCTATCCGCCCCTGATCAAGGGCTCCGGAGAGCTGGAGGGGGTGCCGGATGGTTATTATGCTGCTGTATCCTATGAAGGGGCTGCCAAAGCCTGAGAAGAAAGAGTCGACAGGGCACAAGCCCTGTCCAAATTTTTATCAATGCGGGCCAATTTTAGTAATATTTTTCTTTTGATAGTTATGATTAAATAGTAAAATATGCTGATAAGTATCATTGTGATAGAAAAAGGCTGCTTTTGATCGACCGATATGGTCTGCTCTGGCATGATCGAGCGGCCTGACATAAGGAGACTGGAAATGAAGAGATGCTTAATAGCAGTGATTATGCTCTGCGGCCTTTTGGCGCAGGCATCGGCGGGAGACTATATCCTTCATATCTATGGCAACGCCAATATGGACGGGACCATAGATATGAAGGACATAGAATATCTCCAGGAGATAATAGCAGGATCGGTTAATGCTTCTCCCCTGGCAGATGCCAATTTCGACGGTAAGGTTGATGAAAATGACATATCCCAGGTGGAGATGATCATCAATGATTCTCAAGAGAATATCACCATACTTGACGGAAATGGAAAGCCGGTGACGGTAAGGCTGCCCGTGGAAAGGGCCATCGTCGAGCACCTGGACAATTCAGAGATGATGATGATCTTGAAACGGACGGATAAGGTGGCGGGTGTGGATCTGGCCATGTCCAAATCAGAGAAGGAGTTTCCCGATCTGGTCAAAAAGACAAGCGTATCCGGCTTCTCTCCAGCCACAGATCCCGACTACGAGCAGGCTTTGAGTTTGAGCCCCGACCTCCTCCTCACCTTCTCCAACAAGACCGCAGAGAAGGAAGAGAAGATGCCAGAAGTGCCTGTTGTCTTTGCCGGACTATACTATCCTAACCTGATCAATCCAGAGAATTCCTCCTTTACCGATGCCGTGCATAAGCTGGGGTATATCATGCAGGCGAGAGAGCAAGCAGAGGAGTACATCGATTGGCATATCAGCAAGATCGATGAGATCAAGTCATACACCGAGAATCTAGCCGAGGAAAAGAGGCCTAAAGTGCTCATAGCCACCCTGCCAAAAGAGGGAGATAATTCGATATTCACCTATGCAAAGATCGATACCTTAAGCCAGATGGTTACTTTAGCCGGAGGCAGAAGCATCGCCGAAGATCTGCCCGCCTACCTGGAATCAAGCTACAGAATCGAGGTGGACCCCGAATGGGTCATTAAGAGCGATCCCGATTATATGATATTCATCACCATTGTTCTCACTCCGCCAATAGGATACGACTCTGATGACATCTCAGGCATTTCTCAAGCACTTTTATCATTCAAGAGTCGCCCGGAGTATGCCAATCTCACAGCTGTCAAGAACAACCAGGTCTACATCATCAACGGTAACCTGAGAAACGATGCCAGCAAAGGGCTTATCGGGGCTGCCTATCTGGCGCGGATCTTTCATTCTGACAATGTAGATCTGGATCCCGAGGATCTGCATCAGGAGTACTTGCAGAGGTTCCTGGGGCTGGACTACGATTTGGATGAGCACGGAGTATTCATCTATCCACCCCTGATCAATGGCCCCGGAAAGCTGGAGGGGGTGCCGGATAGCTTCTATCAAAGCTATGCAAATGATTCTGAGGCAAGAGCTCAATGAGGCTCCAGGCAATTCTGCGCCATTGTGCTCAAATTTTTTATAATTTTGAAAAACCCGGGGACCGGTCAAGGGAATTTCAGGCTTGATCGATGGCTGATTTGCACTTGCATGCCATTGCCGAATTCTTCGCCTCCAAAGCCCGTCTCTGAGCTATATTGCTACTAATAGCAAAAGTTTTATTAACTAGTAATATCTCTATAGGGAATACAGCGACAGAAAGCTGGTTGACCTCCTTTACCGTCGTCCGCCTGTCGTCGGTCTCCGGCCTCTGCCAGGGCCGGACTCCTCTTCTGAAAACATCGGGAGTTCATAGCGATTGAGGCTAATATGCCATGACCTTGCTTATGATCACAGACATAAGAAAAAGCATCTATGACAGTGGATCGGATATAGTCACTGCGGTATTTATGAATGGAGAGGTCCGTGGTGGCGACAAAATCAGGTTCCCGGATGAGAATATTCTTTTAGCACTGGAGAGCGCCACCGCACAAAAGGATATCCCGGCAATTGGGGTGCATTGCGGTGACCAGTATATCCGCATGCGGGCCAATCCCGGCCACGGTCTGGCTGTCGGAGAAAGGATAAGACTGGAGAGCATATAGAGCAAAGCCTAAAGCCTAATTCCAAACTCCGGCAGCCTCTCTCGCGCTGCTTCGCGGGCTTGCTGGTGCTCGTCAAGGAACCTCTTTATCCTCTCGGCCACATCCTTCTTGCAATTGCCGCACATCCTCCTGCCGCTGCGGCATTCAGCGTCAAGCTCTAAAAGCTCCTTGTCATCCTCAGATAGATGGAATAGAAGGAACTCATATATGGTGCACTTATCCGGCTCTCCTCCCAGCTTCTTCTGCTCTGCCAGGCTCTGCCTGCCGCCAGTGATGGCCCGCATGATCTTTCCTGCCGCCTCTTTGGGATCCTCAGTCAGAGCGATGTAGCTCTCCGGCTTGGAGGAGGACATCTTCCCCCCAGTAAGGCCGGTCATGAAGCGGTGGTAGATGGAGGCAGGGGGTATGAAGCCATACTCTCCGTGCTCCGTCTCCAGCCTTATGATTAACTCCTCTATCTCCTGCTGGGCCTCATCGATCCTCTGGCCCTCTCTCAGCTGGAGGTCTGTAATGTCGATATGCTCCTCATACCTCTTGACCTGTCCCAGCCCCGTCCCCCGCAGAGCCGATTCAGCCGCTTGCATCAACTCCTGGCTAGCGGCCTTGCCCCGGACGCTGATGTAGTCTCCTCTCCTCTCGACTAGAAACCTCCTCATTCGATAGGCGAGGTCGCGGGTGAGCTTGATATGGGGATCCTGATCTGCGCCAACCGGTATCACCACCGGCTTTGGCCCGCCGTACTCCTCGAGCTGTGGGTGGAGGATATCGGCGCTCTGGGCCATCACGCTCTCCATATGAGAGATGCAGGTCTCTCCGCTGAATCCATAGATGGCGCTGACCTCGGAGAAGTTGGCCTCTATCCCCAGCTCAAAGGCCAGGTTTCGCACATCGTAGTTCTTGGACTGAAAATAGATGTGGCTGTTCTCTTTGGGCTGAAATCCCAGGGCGATGAGGCTGAGGATGTACTCCTCGATGCCAAACTGTCTGCACCTCTCCCAGCTTATCCCCCGTACCGCATGGGCTTCCATATCGGCCACTGCAGCGAAGGCATCACCGCCCTGCTGCTGGTGCCAGATGATCTCATTCATCACCATCATGTGGCCGAAGTGAGCCCTGCCGGTAGGCATAAAGCCGCTCATGACGGCGAAAGGCCGGCCGCTTTTCATGGCCGCCAGCACAGCATCGTAGTTTCTGTGGCCGAATATTATCTTGCGCCTCATGTAGCGATGAGGATCTACCAGCTCGGGAAGGATATCATCGAAGCTCGATATCCCAAACTCCTCGAAGAGCTTGGTGTAATCTTCCACATGAACTGCACCCCAGGGATCAAGCCTCGTTTCCATGGCCGAAAGAGGAGGGAGCGCCTATATATCTATCTTCTCATCATCCCTCCGTGTTCCTCTGCACCGGCGATCAAAGGACGAAGTGCTGGAGATGAAATCTGGTGCGACCCCAGCACAGTTTATTCGATTTGACCCTTGCCGCAATATTCCGCGCTGCGATTGTGTCAGCCGGACCAGAGAAGCCGCAGCAGACACACGAAAATTCGTCCCTTGTAGGACGGTTGGATCGAGATATAAGATGACAGATAGGGCATTCCTGGGAAGTATAAGCAGGATCAATGCAGATCACGGGCACACCAGCTATGGCAGCCTTGTAGTCGATATACTGTGTCTATGGCCTTCGCAACCANNATTCCTCCCCACCCTGAAGGATGGGGCCTCCTGCCGAATTGAGGTGAAATCAAAATTAAAACTGTATTATTATAAATAGTAATATCTCAATAATATTTATCTACTTGCATCAGTATAACAACAATTTAAGCGCTAAAATAAATCGCCTTCCTTGACTGTTGCATTGCGATTACCATAGAGTTGCATCTATGATTTGATGGATATAATATACGACTATGGCAAAACAATGGCAGCCGAGGTTTATATCTATAGTATAATCTTATGTCAAAGAAGAATATCTCGCCTCGAAATAAACTATTTATATCATAAGGTATTTGTTATATACAAAAATAGAATGAGGTCATTATGAGACAATTCTCAGTAAAAGTTTTGGATGATGCCGACAGGGAGTTCGTAGAGGTTCTCCGAGAGCTTGGCATTCCCAGAAATGTGGCCAGTATGATCACCTACCTGGCCAATGTGGAGGAGGCCACATCAAGGGAGATCGAGATCGGATCCAACCTCCGCCAGCCCGAGGTGAGCATTGCCATGCGCACGTTGCGCAATAATAACTGGGTGGAGGAGAGGGAGATCAAAAAGGATGGCAAAGGAAGGCCGATGAAGGTCTACCGGCTGACCATATCCCTGGGCGATATCATAAAGCATTTCGAGGATGAGAAGCGAAAAGAGTCCGTCAAGACCCTGGAGAGCATCGAAAAGCTCAAAGAGTTGAGCCGAAGCTTGAGCGTCACTCCTTAATGGCCAAATGCCATTTGCAGCCAGATAAGTCGCCAGTGTATCTGGCTGTAACTCTGAATTCGTTTATAAACTGTATTGGAGCTGCAAAAACTATTTTCTGCGAGATTCGGCCATCCAAAAGAGCTCTGTCCCAGATAGGCCGTTTAAAAGGGATGAGATGGCAATTTAGACATCCCACCTCTCTGGCATTCAACAATCTTATTCGAGGACCGTTCAGACCTGCAAAC
>NZ_DAIK01000048.1:29983-30312 GCF_002496085.1 Methanosaeta sp. UBA458
GCAGAAGCCTATTTCTCTACTTCTCCTCTGCCTATTAAATCATCCAGATTCTCTTCCATGAGCTTCTTGCTTTTGATCTCTTCTTTTTTGCCGCCCTTTCTCTCCGCATTTCGCTTCTTAAAGTCAGCCAAGAATCTCACCACTTCTACAGAGGAATGGTATGGATAATTAAGCTTTCCATCATTCTTTTAAAGTGCCTGGCGACTTCCCTTGTAGACCCACTGGTCGTATATCCCCCTGGAGTCTTGGTTGTCGATTACCTCACCCCTCCAGCCCGCCTTCCCCATCTCCTTCGCGATGAGATCCGCTTCCTTTTGGGAGTAGACGGT
>NZ_DAIK01000090.1:0-23752 GCF_002496085.1 Methanosaeta sp. UBA458
CAGAACCTGCGCCGCTTCGTTAAAGACTGGCGAGATAGCGACTATCCCGGCGCATCCCAGACCACCAGAGACCTGCTCCATTTCTGGTTTGGCGAAGAGCACCTAAAAGAGAATGATGGGCAGCAGATCCCATTCCGCTACTACTTCTGCCAAAGAGAAGCCATAGAGACATTCATCTACCTGCACGAAGTGCGGGGCATTCGCACCCTCTCCACCATCACCGCCGAATTTCTGGGGGAAGACTCCTACGACACCGCCCTGGGTGTGAATCCCGACGACGACCGCTGGCCCAAATACGCCTTCAAGATGGCCACCGGCTCGGGCAAGACCAAAGTGATGAGCCTGGCCATAGTCTGGAGCTACTTTCACTCCCTGCGAGAGGAGGACTCTATTCTGGCCAGGGACTTTCTCATCATCGCCCCCAATATCACCGTCTTCGAGCGACTCAAGGAGGACTTCGGGGACGGCAAGGTCTTCGAAGCAGACCCACTCATCCCCGAAGCCTGGAGAGGGGACTGGAACATCTCCGTTGTCCTCCAAGACGAAGCCAGCGGAGCTGCCACCGGGGGCAGGATCTACCTGACCAACATTCACCGCCTCTATGACACCTCAAAACGCAGGTCAAAGAGCCTGGTGGAAAGCCACGACTGGCTAGGCCCTGCCGTCTCCAGGTCCAGAGCCCTTGATACCGGAGAGGCATTGAGGGAGCGGGTGACCTCCCACCGTAAAATTATGGTCCTGAACGATGAGGCCCATCATCTCTGGGACCCGGACAGTGCCTGGAATGATGCCATTGAATATGTCCACCAGACCATCCATGATCGAACCGGAGGAGAGATCGTCTCCCAGCTGGACTTCTCCGCCACTCCCAAGGACAACCACGGCAGAATCTTCCAGCATGTGATCTGCGATACCCCCCTGGGCGAAGCAGTGGACGCGGGCATAGTCAAGATCCCGGTTATAGGGCGGGGCGAGGGGCTGGTGGAGCGCCCCAGCGAGAATGCGGCAGACCGATTCCAGCAGCACCTGATGATCGGATACAAGCGCTGGCTTCTCTCCAGAGAGGAATGGGAGAAGAGCGGCAAGAAGGCGTTGCTCTTCATCATGGCTGAGAATACCGAGGCCGCAGATCAGATCGCCCGGGAATTGAATAGCTCCTCATTGTATTCAGAGCTTAATGGCCGGACCATAAACCTCCACACCCGCCTCAAAGGCAAGATCAAATGGATGGGCGGAAAGAAGAGCGGTATACCGGTATTCGAGGAGAGCGAGAAGGATATCAAAGATGAGGATCTGAGGGAATTAAGAAAACTCTCCCGCGAACTTGACCAGGGAACCAGCCCCTATCAATGCATCGTATCCGTCCTGATGCTCAGGGAGGGCTGGGACGTCCGAAACGTTACCACCATTGTTCCCCTCCGACCATTTACTTCTGATGCCAACATCCTTCCTGAGCAGACCCTGGGCCGGGGTCTGCGGCGCATGACCTACCCCGGCGGCCCTCATGAGATCTTAACCGTCATAGAACATTGGAAATTCGTTGAATTGTATCAAGACCAGTTGGGCGAAGAAGGCGTTTATCCAACGATTGTAGGTCCTGATAAAATTCCCAAGATCACTGTGAGCATCTTTCCCGATGGTGAGCACAAGGACCTAAATCAACTGGATATGCTCGTCCCTTCCATCTCCCCCGCCTACACCCGCATTCCCAAGCTGGAAGGGCTGACCATTGAGGATGTGAAGAAGCAGTTCTCAGCCCTTAAACATTTAAAGCTCAAAGAGCAGTCCTCCGACGAGATCCACTACGAAGGAAGAACGCTCATCACCAATGAAATCGTGGAGGAGATGAACATCAAGCTCCCCCTGCTGGAGAGCGGAGTGGGAGCCATATCCTTCTACCGCAGCGAGCTGGAGCATATCACCGGCCTGCATGGTCTTCACTCCTCTCTCGCCCCCCTGCTGGAGATATTCCTGACTGACATGCTCTTTGGGGAGAGAGTATCCCTCTTCGACCAGCGCCTGATCAACCGCCTGGCGGATCACGATGTCAGGGAGCATATTCGGGGCGTATTCGTGCCACTCATCCTGAGCAAGAGCACCATCAAACTGGAGGAGAGAGCAATTGGCAGCGGCAGATCGGTGGTTCAATGGAAGCCCTACCAGGCCAACCACTCCGAGCGCCATCCCACCATTGAGGCCACCAAGACCGTCTTCAACCTGGTTCCATGTACCAACGCCTTCGAGAGGGATATGGCCCTGTTCTTAGACCGGGCACCCGATGTTAAGGCCTTCTTCAGAAATGCCGGGCCGGAGGCGATCAGGATCGATTATCAGACTCATACCGGCAGGCTGGCTCATTATACTCCTGACTTCGTAATCCTGAACGATAGTGGCAGCTATGTCATGCTTGAGACCAAAGGAAGGGTGGACATAGACGTTCCCCTCAAGATCCGGGCGGCGATGGCCTGGTGTCAGGCCGCCTCAGATAGCGGAATCAAATGGGAGTATCTCTATGTTCCTCAGGAGACCTTCTCCCAGATCGATGATAATAAGCTTGAGATACTGTTTTCTTTATGCGAACCAGCCAAGCAGAACCTCATCCGGGAGAAGATAGAAGCTCCCTTGAGCTTGGAGAAAGGCAACCTGGAGAAGATTGCACTGGATGAATTCATTAGCGATGAGGATTTCGATCGCCTGCCCTTGAAAGCGAGAAAGGGCGTTCAGGAGGCGATAGCCCTCTTCAAATTCTTGGAGAACAAGACAGGAGTCTCCTATTCTCCGGTCTTCGCTCCGCTTCTGGGAGCAGTGGATGAAGCCGCCAAAGGATACATTATCTCAACTCTAAAAGGTGCCATTCCCGATGATCCCAATAAGAGGCAGAGGTTCTTTGAGCCTGATTTGAGCGTCCTGCATCCAAGAGACGAGAGCTTTCATAAGAGGCAAGCGTTCAACTTGCGCCGGACTCTTCTGGAGAACGATGGGATAATGCCCATAGGGCTATTGAAATGGTGTCTGGAGTATGCAAAAAGCCCTCGGGTTCCGCCCGGTGGGATCTTCTCTGCGATCAAAAGCAAATTTGCGGGTGCAGAGAAGAAGGATATATTGGATACTATCGATAAAATTTATTCCTTCAGAAATGAGTATATTGCCCATCAGGAAAAAGAGCTGGATGACATGAATACCGCAAAAGAGGCCATTGATGATTGGATAAAGGGACTAATACAGATATCAGGGTCGATCGAATGAAGCAACTTCCAATCAGGAAATTCGGATCTTAGGGGTGTTAGACATTTCAGAATCTAACGAGCGCCAATACTGGCTTTGGGTGACTCGTCCTGATTACTATCTGGATGAAGATGGTTGCGATCGGGAAGATCTTGATCCCGCATTGGGGGCTGACTCAGATGGCTGGTGGACCTGCAATAAAGCAACCAAAGAGGGTGACCTTGTTCTTTTATGGAGAACATCACCCAAAAAAGACATCCGCTATTTGATTCAAGCAGAGAGCGATGCATATTCTATTGCAGATGACAATGATAAGGGATGGGATTATGGCTGCGATTACGAAGTCCTCTATAAGTTCGAGCAATCCCTTCATGCAAAGGACCTGCGACAGAATCCGTATTTTGATGAGTGGGGGCCTCTCCGATGCAGTTTTCAAGGAAGCAATTTTAAAATATCGCTAGAATACTGGAACAAGCTTAATAATTTGCTTGCTTTAAATAATCCAGGATATAAAGATTTCATCGAGAATACTCAACGACTGCCTATAGCGGAAAGTATAGGATTGGAAAAAGATCTGGAAGATGCATTGGTAGCTAATTTGGATATTCTAAAAAGGTTTGGATATAATCTAGAATTATATAATGACCCGATCTCAAATCAAACCGGAAGGCAATTTATATGCAAAGGGAATGGCGGGCGAATTGATCTTCTCTGTTATGACCGGATAAAAAAACGATTTACAGTGATAGAGCTAAAAAACGTCAGAGCTAGCCAAAATACATTCGGGCAAATCTCGAATTATATGGGGTGGGTGCAAGAAAGGATTGCCAAGAGTGTTCCCGTCAAAGGGCTTGTGATAAGCAGAGGCTATGATACTCGATTTGAGTCTGCTCTCAAGATAACGGATAGAATAAGCCACATAAATGTAGAGGAGCTTGGATTCTCAGTTGCCCCTTCAGAGAAAGCGCAGAGTGTTGTTGATTTCAAGGATTCCGATGAACCAAGAATGAGAATCCCGAAATCTCGCGAAGCAAGTAAATGGCTCAAGAAAGGGGATGATCTATATGATCAAGGAAAATTTGATGAAGCCATTTCATGCTATGATAATGCCATAGGAAAAGATCCCAAGAACAAATTGGCATGGGTGAATAAAGGAGCTGCCTTATTAGAGCTGATGAAGTCTGATGAGGCCATCTCCTGCTTTGATAAAGCCACAGAGCTATATCCCAAATCCGCTGAAGCATGGAATGAAAAAGGATATGCTCTAAATAGATTGGATAGGTTTGATGAAGCCATAATCGCTTTTAATAATGCCATCGATATAAATCCCAGATCCGCTGATGCTTGGAATGGCAAGGGAATAGCTCTAGACAATTCGGGAAAGCATGATGAAGCCATTCAAGCCTATGATCGGGCCATAGCAATAAGACCTAAGTTCGCTATTGCATGGAATAATAAGGGATGGGCTTTATCTGGCCTAGGCAAGAAAGAGAAAGCTATCCAGGCTTATAATAAAGCAATATCGATAAATTCTAAAGATCCAAGCTCCTGGAATTGCAAAGGAAATGCACTGGCGGATCTTGGAAAGCATGACGAAGCGGTCAAGGCATATGGAAGAGCCATTGAGCTAGATCCAAAAGATGCGATACTCTGGAATAACAAGGGCGCTGCCTTTTATGGCCTTAGCAGGTACGAAGAGGCCCTTTATGCCTTCAACAAGGCTATTGAAATTGATCCGCAAGAGGCACTTATTTGGCATTTCAAAGGTGAAACCCTGAAGGCACTTAATCGAACAGAAGAGTCAGATTCCGCCTTTGCCAAGGCAAAAGAGCTGGGATATAGGGAAGAATGAAGTCATGAATTGCGGCCACCTCGCACAGCTCATCTGCCAGCTATCCCTGAAGCCCGGAGAAGAGGAGATCAAGAAGAAAGGCTGGTGGAAATTCTGGAGGAGGGGATAGATAATGTCCCTCAATCTGACAATAGTAAACTCGTCAACTCCATCCGGAATGAGCGATTTTCAAGTAATATCAGCTATCATTGTCCTCTGTGCTTTGGTTCTCGGTATAGCTAACGCATATTTTCATTGGAAGGATAAACAGCCAAATATAAAAGTAGATGCATACGAATTTGTAGACTCTGCGCATTCTCTAACAAGCGACCCCGAGAGGGTAATTACCATCAGAGGCGGCAAGATGGATAGGAGCAGACTGAGGAATCACCGCACTCGTATATGCCGTCCCATATACTGCAGCATGAAGTGCCAGGTAGCTTCATGGTAGCCTATGATAGGACGTTATCAACGAGAGCATTGGGTCTCCCAACACCTTTATTAATCAAGCCGCAATTTCCAGAAGGAGGCATAAATTATTGAATTCCTTGACATTATGAACATCTCACACCGCTATATGGAGATACTAAACCCTTCCACGCCTGAAAAGATCATCAAACTTGGCAAATTGCTCAAATTGGAAGAAGGAAAACGGGTCATTGACTTCGGTTGTGGTTGTGCCGAACCCCTTACTCTCTGGGCCGAGGAATTCGGTATTACTGGTATTGGAATAGATATATCCGAGGATTTCTGCGACAGGGCCAGGCAAAAACTGGCATCGAGTGGTTTGTCGGACCGAATCGAAATCGTTTGCTCCAATGGGGCTGATTACATATTCGAAGAAGGGGCTTTCGATGCCGCAACATGTATAGGGTCAACGTTTATTTTTGGCGGCTGGCAGCAGACACTCCAAGTACTGAAACGAGCAATTCGGCAGAATGGACGCCTTGGTATCGGTGAAACCCACTGGCTTAGCAATCAGGTACATCCGGAATACGCCCAAAAGCAGACCACTACCCATACAGAAACGGAACTAACTCAATTTGCCCGGGATGAAGGCCTTGAACTCGAATACATCATTCGTGCCAGCTACGACGACTGGGACAGGTACATTTCAGATGGTTGGTATGGACTTGTACGTTGGCTGGAAGATAATCCCACCCACGCGGACTATGAACAGGTATTCAAGCATTTCCGTGCTGACCAGGATGACTATTTACAGTTCCAGCGCCAATATATGGGTTGGGCCATGTACTGTCTCGCTCCAAGGAAATCTCGTTGACATGAGTCCATATCATTTATCGGCTTTGCGCCATCGAGCCCAGTAACCTGCATAATACTCATGCAGCCCTTCTGAAAGCTTATCCAGATCCAGTGGCGATCTATCTGCTCTTCTCCAGGGCTCGCTTCACCTTTGGCCAGGCTGCGGAGGCCCGTAGAAAGCTCTTCAGGTCGGCCAGCAACATCTGGTATAGCATCTGGTATCGCCTCATCCGCATTGAGCTTATACGCCAGGATGATCTGGGCGGCCAGGTTCTTCAGGCCCGTTTCAATTCCCTCCTGTCCTGGGGCCAGCTCGGCGAAGTGGTGAATATAGTTTCGCTCTTTTACCAGCCAGGCCAAAAAGCAGTCTTGCCCAGACCGGCATGGGCCTCCAGCACCAGATAGCCGCAACTGTTATTCTCATCATTTAGGATGAAATCGACCTGATTTATCAGCCACCTGTGGCCCACAAAGGACTCGATGTGAACCCGCCTGAAGACCCCATCGGGCTGAATAACTGCGTCTCGCAGCCGCTCGCCCAGGGAGACATGGCTGTTATCACCGGTGATGATAATGCTCTTTTCGATCCTACCTGTGGTTACGCTGCGATCCGAGGCCTCGATCTTTTCGTTCAAACTGCTCCGCCTTGGCTCTATTTTTATTGAAGGCCTCTGTCTGTTCTCAGCCAGCTAATCTTCGCTGGAGGGATTGGAGTGTCCGGTGGAAATTGTGCTTCCGGTGATATTTTGCGCTGCTACACTTCTGTGAGACGCATTAATGACGACCTTTCCCGATTCGGTCTCTTGTATCTCCTCCATCAATGCGCCGAGCTTCCGAGCGAAATCGGGATCCTCCTTCATCTTCTTGCCTATCTCCTCCTCTAGCGAGGCCACGCGCGCCTTGGATTGAGGATTCTTTTCCGCCAGACTTAAAATGGCCTCAGATTCTTTATCTCCCCTTAAATCTGCTCTTGACAAAGATCTGAAAGCTCGACAATCATTTGGCCTGTGCTCTTGCCAAATTCGCTGGCAAAAGCTTCGCCTCTTTAGCTAGGTATGGAGCCAGCACTGAGGAAGCCATCGCTGCAATTATTGATAGGTCCATCAAAAGCCTCGCAAAATTATTGTGGGACAGCAATATAAGCCTTCTGACCGCATCCTGGCTGATCTCTCAAGGATTGCATTTTTGTCCGGCAGTTATCCTGGATCTCGGCAGCAGAAGGTGCATCGGCTGGGATCTGGGTCGGTGTCTGGTCTGGGAGGCCAGATGGCCATGAATGCATTGGCCAAGGCATTGTGGATAGGTGGTCGGAATCCCTATCCGATCTCATTCATCATTCCGAAGAAGGGGTGCAGCATGAATCTAAAATTTATATCAACTGTCATAAAACATAAACAAGTAACACACTTCCACATCATTATTGAGGATTTTTTCTTCCCCTGAAAAAGCATTCCATATAGTTTGCCTGTTCTACATCGAGGTAAGGTAGATCTATATGCTCGTTTACAGAATCACAGTATTGTTCTGCAAAAAGCTGCAAATGAGCCGCTTTCCTTGCGACATCCTCATCGAAGGGAAGATGTTGTAGGATCGCATCGCTAATAAACATTATAAATTTTCTTCTTGACCTAGTTAGAGATACATTAAATCGACGTGGCTCTAGAATGAATTCCTCTTCTGCCGCAACAAAATCTCGATCAGCAACTACATAGCTGGCAATAATCATCTCCCTCTCCAAACCCTGAAATCTATCAACGGTGTCAACAAATGGCGATGGATCCAAGGGCATACCTGCGGCGCTAATCAATAGGTTTCTAATTGTGGACATTTGAGCCCTATGTGGAGTTACAATTCCCAAGCATTCTGACCAGAAATGTTTATCGGTAAGTGTTTTGTAGCTCTCATCTAAGGTCCTTTTATAAAGAAGGGAAAGTGATGCTACCATTTGGGCCTCGAATGGATTCGAAAGTGTCGATGTGTGGGTGCCGTAACTTATAACGACTACTGGCATATCAGGATCAAGGATTCTTAAGAAATGATCACTCCATGGTAATTGCGAAGGCCAATAACATGGTGGCTTGCCGGTTGGTTTTGGCAGCGTTATTTCGAGCTTTCGACTTGGGAAGTACGCTTCATATCCTTCAGTATAGAACCTATCCCTCGGCCATCCTGATATCTCGGTATTCATTCTGTAATTACATTCAAAAGCTACCGGTGTTATTCCATGGGTTTCTTGCATGTAAGAAAAAATGCAATCGAACAGTCCCTGAGTACTGTTATTCATTTTAAAGCTATAAATAGGTCCTAGTTGTCTGTGGTCTCCAGCAAGAACAACATGGCCATTCTCTTTAAGAAGAAGAAAATATGCTGCTGCATGAGAGACGGGCAGTTGGGATGCTTCGTCAATAACGAGCAGATCGAACCATTTCGCATTTGGAGAATCGCCTGTAAGAGATTCTGCCATTCTGCCGAGCTGTGTCCACGTGCCACCAATAACTAAAGCATTTTCAGATGATGATTGTATCTCATTGACCAACGAACGTGCATCTTCAGAGCCTCGAATAACATCCTCAATACGAGAATCCTTTGGCGGTTGAGCGGCACTGCTGCGAACTCGCGTCACTCGTATAGAACCTGGATCAGCACCTAATCTTATTCGGCGTTGGGCAAGAAGATCAATTACTCCACTGAGCACATTGTCGATTGCATTGTAATTATTTGCTCCGATACCAATTATAACAGACTCGTCATTTTCCCAAGCATTCTCGATCCAACCAAGAATAATCCCAGAAAGTACTGCAGTTTTGCCTGTTCCTGGTGGACCCCAAATTAAAGATATGCGTTTATTTATGGATTCACAAAATGCCTCTTTCTGGCGAGTATTAAATTCATGCTCCATATATCTGGATATCTGGATCAATAGATTGTATGCTTCTACTTGTCCCCTAACTATTGGCAATTGATTTGGGCCATACATTAAACTATGAGCTGGTTCTATTGTTTGAGAATGAGAAGTCCTTCTCGGCATTATAATGGCCTCCTTCTTCTTCTCAGAGGTGGAGGACTACCCCCAACGGCCTGCAGTACCTTCTTGATACGTTTGCTATTGTAATCTTGGTACAATGGATCAAGAACCATTGGATGATTTAAATCTAGCAAACCTTGATCCTGTGCAAACTGAAATAAGCCCTCGTGGTTAGGATGGACTACTAAAAATGGTGGATCGTGCATTGGTTCCATCTTCACAATCTCGACCTTTAATAAATCTCTTATTGGAGCTTTTATCATCCATTGGGCAATTAGATCTCTTTCGGTTAGCAATTGCCGCGCTTCATAGAACTGATATCCGAGATATATTCTCCAAGGAACATCTAATTCGATGTCGCTATCTTCGTTTGAGAGAGCAAGAAGGAAGTCGCCTTCGTTAATTCTCGCATCTCTGGACATTAGGGAAAATGATAAAGCAATCAAAATTGCCTCCCTATATTTTGGCTGAGCTTCCCTAATCTCTACGATAATTTCGTCATAAGGCGATCCACTCGCAAGCATTAGTCCTCTAATCGAGAAGAAAAGCGCTTCTCGTTCATCAACGGGAAGTGCCCTTCGTTCTCGATTTTCTAATTCGCTGCATGCTGCATTCAATCTTTCAAATGCGATTAGGCTTCTTGCTCGTTCAGGTACACGGGTTTGCGTAGGTGGTGAAGCGCTAAATGCTGATTTTCTGAGAATTAGCCGATCTCTATAATTTTCTCGTAAACGTCGTACAATCTGCTGCAATGCTCTAAGATGGATGCATGTTGCATTTCGAATACCTTCATAGACCTCATCACGTGTGAATAATCTCCATCTAGATGAATCATTAGGATAATCTGAATCATAATGTCGTAAGAAGATTCGATCTTGCCACAGTTCATAAGCACGCTCGAACGGGATCTGATCGCTCATTGGCGTTATAAAGCCGAAAGGAAGTTGAAAACGGTAATTTTCACCGCTAGCATTTTGAGTAGGGTAAAAAATGTTCGCAGTTTCAAAAAGTGTATAATCATGGGGTATCGGAAGGCCCACAAGCAATCGTATCACATCTTTGACGACCGTACCAGGTTGCGATCTAAATAGGTCCGGATCGGGTAAAACATCATCTGGAGGGAAGAGCCGAACAAGTAATTCAATCAAATCAATGATGCTCGGGTCATTCATGTGACGACCTAACATGCGACGAAGTTGTCTAACCTCGAGCTTATCCCAGAAAAATATATGCGAAGAAAGCCGCTGATTACTTAGCAAATTATCATTCTCATTCGATACTTCTTGAAGCCACCGAGAAATAAGAGTAACGAACTCAATCAATCTCGCTTTCTCCGTATCGGGATTCATTGATTCAACCCGGTCAACAATAAAAACATGTTCTTCGGTTTGAGGCGAGTCGCCCTGTTGACGGTCTGCTGGGAAGTATACTCTAGCAGCTCCCATTGCGAAAGTGATACCTGTGCCAGGATCGAAATGTATCGTGATAAATATATTCTGATTCGACCATGAAGGCATGATCGCACACTTACGACCACGGATGGCTTCAATCCTTCCTGTGAGCAGCGCCTTAGATCTAGCCATGAGAGCCGGAGCGTCAGCGCGAAGCTGATGACTAGAATTAATTGAACTCTGCCATTCTTCTGAATTTCTCTCAATTGCATCAGCTAGATCTCTAGTAGCAAATATGCCATTATTCCGGAGCAATTCTGCTTGTCCTTTGTTTAGCCATGGGACACGGCAGAGATGATCTTCAGATTCCGCTTCCTGTTTGCAATAATTTACATAATCGCATAATTGACATTTAGGACCTACATGCCAAGCAGCATCAAGAGGTTCTAGGCTGAGCACATGCAAAAGCCGTTCTTCAAAGAATTGTTTCACATGAACCTGATAAACCTCATAAGGAACAGGGATGAGTGTTTCTAGAAGAGCTTTGTTAATCGGATTTTCATCTCTTTTCGATCTATAATCCCGAACAAGGTTCCTGAAGGCATTAGCATCATGATTTCCTGGCCAGATGAATCCCTCTGCACTCACTGCATATCTATTAGAAAGGCCTTGCTCCCTGAGAGCTGCCGCGAGTGCAAGTGCATAAAAGGTCACCTCTGTAAAATGACGGAGTGATGGTTCAGCTGCCATCTTTACGTCAATGATGTGGACTTCATACTCCAGATCAGGACTAATTCGGCCAATAAGTGGTGCAGATGTTCGAGCGGGACGTATCCATAATATATCGGGCCTAGATCTTACCTCTTCGAGATTATACCTTCTATATGCTTCTTCAAGGCCTGGTGTAATATTTGAAGGTACAGCAAATTCAGCTTCAACTATCGCCTGCGGTGGATTTTGACGTCGAAGTATATCGAATAGATTCTGAATCTTATCAAAGAGGCCCCGTCCTACAAGCATGTCTTCATTTGGTTTTAAGACGTATTCTATCGAATTTGATGGAAAAGTGTCAACTAAATCCTGATATTTATCAGCTTCCCACCTCCGACCAGCGGCTTTAATTAAATCAATACCAGGACGTTTATAGGTCTCGGATTCTATCCCCAGAGAATCCTTCTCATCCTCATTTGCCAGTTGAAACCGAAGAAAACGGTCACAATCAAACCGGAACGTCTGTGCTATTGCACTTTTATCGAGCTTTGGCATATTTTTCTCCTGATTCGATTGTTAGTTTTAATGCATGTTGGAGCGGAATTGTCGAATCGTTATTATCTCCTATTTCGGCTGCAGCTGCAATAAAAGCACGCTCCAAGTTTAGTTTATCGGGTTCGCGAAATCCGATTACTCTTTTCGAATTTTGGAATCTCCATGCATAATAGCTAGCCATTTTTTTGGCAGATGCAATAGCTGATGAAGATACAACAACTGAATCACGACTACTTGGGTAACTCAGACGGAAGTTTTTTCTGCATATTAACACAGCATCCCATTTAATTGTCCCTTTGTAGGAACTTAGACCTTGTCCTTCGCCACGCAATGGAATAACTGAAGTGCATTTAAATCCTGATCGTGCCAGAGCTTCGCCAACCGCATTCCACGCCTTTGGAGATCTATGATGGTATGTAAAAACGAAGATCCCATCATTCTTAAGGACCCTGCAGCATTCTATAAAAATATTTAGTAGTATTCGATAGTACCTTGAAATAGCCATACTAGATCGACTTGTGAGCGCCAAGCTTTCGGAAATTGGCCCGGACAATATCGGATTGTTATAAGGATATTCTGCAGAACCCAAGGATTGGTGCCAGGAAAGATAAAAATCGGAGAGTTCTGAATAGCTTATATTGTCGAAATATGGTGGATCTGTGAGAATTAGATCAATAATTCCTGCGGGAATTCCACTGAGCTTCTCCGAAGTTTGAGTTATTATCGCAGCCGGAATCAATCTGGAGAGTACATGTTCAGGCTCTCTGGCAGTTGATGAAAAGTTTATTTTTATATTTAGCGAAGGTCTATGGCCGCCACTTGGATCAAGTTCGTAAGGGGATCGAGCGAAATCAGCCGCCTTTTTTATCTTGCTTAACGCATTCGGAAATGTTCCTCTGCCAATTCCATTCAACCATGGATTGATTTCTGTTGGTCGGGTAATATGTCGATATGAATGCATTGAGAACATGGGGCTGACACGACGGTAGCCAAATGCATAAGCAGTATACATGCAGTTCGTCGTCAGATGCTCACTAAAAGCCATAGTCAGGATTTGCCTTGCTCGACAATCTGGCATTTTTTTGATGGATTTTCCGAGAAGAGTTAAATGCAAAAGCTGTCGATCATTGAATAGATCACGATATCGCCTAATTCCGTGAATCATAGGACGTTTATCGGATCTGCCCACTAGAGGGATGGCACGATCAGGAGCAAGAGGACCTTGTTTGGCTTCAAGTTCTCGGATTAGCTTTGATGCCTTTTCGTAACAGCCACGATCGGCTTCTGTAGCTTCTTTGAACTTTCGTTTCACTCCATTAGTTGCAGGCTCTAAGTACTCTTGTGCAAATAGATACCATTCAGGCGATGCTAATGGATCTTGGCCGCGATCTGCAAGATTAAAAATGTTATTACAGGAAGGACAACATATTTTGCCTCTTTTTAGATCACCCTGCAAAATTCGTGTCTTATTACCGCATTCACAAAAAATTTCTTCTTGCCATATCGGTAACTCGTACACCGCGTGACAATCCTTGCAGAAAGCCCATTGAAGACTTTTTTCCTTGCTATAAGCTAGTCGGTAATGAGGATGCACTTCAAATTTGCACCCACAACTGCCGCAGGTTCTAAGCTCAACCCAAAAATGATGAAGAACTTCCCGTTCTCCTGCATCCTTGATGCAAGTTTTATGGAAAGGAGAGATTTGTTTGGAGATTGACGAAGTTATTTCAAGAATTGATGGATCGCATATATCACAATTTGCAGCTTCAAGCTCAAACCTAGTGATAAAGGTTGCAACAGGATCGATATCGTAACCGATTACATAACAATTGCAGCGGATAGCTTCTAAGAGACTTGTTCCTCCGCCAACAAAGGGATCCAGAATGATAGCTCCAGCAAGGGAGGTTTCACCTAGATAAGTGTCCCAAAAGCGGTCAGATTCATTTGCATGAAGTGAAAGACCTGTCAATATCGAGCGCACTTGAGAACCTAGACGCCTAGCAAACCAACGATGAACACGGAATAACGGATTGGTTCTTTGACCTTCACGCAAGGCGAGTTCTGCGATCTCCTCAATAGGTATTTGACCTGCTTCCAGTAGTGTAAATGAAGAAAAGCCTGTGAATTGCTTAACATCATTTTCAGCTGAATTAGTGCTCGTCTTGCACTCCGTTTGCAGCATAGCTAAGCACTACTCCCCTCTAGCATGGAGATCGCATATCTGATGCCTCTAAGGGATATGTTCCCTATGGGCCAATATTTTCTCATAATCCTCTATCCACTGGCGATCAGATGGATTGGTCTGGTGAAAAACTTTTTGGCCAAAGTTCGAGCTTCAAATATATATATGATTAATTCCTCCTGTGGATTGGTTTCGAGCATAGAACACAGGAGTATATGGCTGAGGGAGCCGCTCATCTTACCCAACGGATGGACTGAGCTGATAGGCAAATGGTCTAAAGCCCTTAACATAATGCTCGTCTTATTCGCCGGTGACATCATCAAGGAGGCCATTGCCCTAGGCCGGACCGCGTTCTAGCCGATTACAGGTTTCCGCTCCCATCCAGAACATCTGCAAATACTTTTATGACTCTAGAAGTTCATGCTGAGACCGATATCTATTCATATGTAATGGGCTTGTCAGCTTGCTGTGCAAAATATGGAAAGAAAAGTGTTCCGCGAGATTGTCGATCTAAGGCTATGGATTGCAGCTTTAGCGACCGGTGCATTCGGACTTATTTTACTTATAGTCTCGCTCTTCCTTTCAGGTCACAATATTCTGCAGCCATTTATCGCTAGTTTAGCTTCATTGTTAATAGCTACAATACCAATTACCTTAATATGGGAGCTATATGCCAAGAGAGCATTAATCAATGAAGTTAATGAGGAGATCGGACTAGAGAAGTCCCTTGAAGAGATAAAATCAATTTTAAAACTGCATAAAGATCTACAAGCTTCTGGATTAAGTAGAGTTACTCGCGATTATATGAGTCTTGACTGGATGGAACTATTTAAAAAAGTGCATAGATTAGATATATTTATTGCGTATGGCCGTACATGGCGAGCCAGGTATACTACACAGTTGAAGGAATTGGCATTGCGTTCTGATGTTACTATCAGAGTTGTGTTCCCTGATCCAGATAATCAAGAATTGATTAATGCGCTAGCTCATCGCATTAATGGAAAAACTTCAGAAGAGATAAGCAAAGAGATAAAGGATGCTGTGGCTGAATTTTCAAATATCTTTGCACATAGCCCAAACGGTGGTGCCAAGATCTCTATGTGGTATACTTCAGTTCTTCCGAATTTTGCTTTATATATTTTTGATGATAATATAATAACAACATTATATACCCATCGTAGACAGAGGATTGGCGTACCAACTCTGATATTCGAACATGGTGGTAGCATTTACGATTTCTTTAAAGAGGAATTTGAAGAACTTATTGATGAAAAGAATGAAATAGCAAGAAAAATTGAGAAGTAACAGAGGTATTGGATGGAACATTCGAAAAATGTGAACGATTATATATCTCTATCTAAGGGGGATATACCACCATCCGCCATTGGAAATGCCAAGCGCGTTGGCACCATAGCATGGGATATTGAAACCACAGGTCTTAATTGGAAAAAAGATCTCATTGGAACATGCCAAATATATATACCAAAAGATAAAATATATATTATAAATATAAATGATGAAACGCCTGTGTTTCTGCAATTATTACTACAAGATGATAAAATATGCAAGATTTTTCACTATGCGCCTTTCGATTTGCGTTTCATGTCTTATTGCTGGTCGGTCGAACCTCGAAATGTGGCTTGCACTAAGATAGCATCAAAAATACTGAATCCTTCTAGGAGGGATCATAGCCTCAAGACCATACTCCAAGACTATCTAGGAGTCATGATTTCCAAAGACATGAGGCTATCAAATTGGCTTATTACAGAACTTACTCATAATCAACTTGCTTATGCGGCTGCTGATGTATTTTACCTGCCGAGACTATTTAATGAATTAAAGCGAGAGTTGATAAGCTGCAATCGTTGGAATCTGGCAGAAGCTTCATTTAAATATTTGCCTATAAGGATTAAGTTAGATATCCTTGGGTCTAATGATGTATTTAACTATTAATAAATGAGAAAAGGCAGACTGCTCGGCTGACTCCTTTACATTGCTTATAGCCGATACACTTTACGGATTTCCCACTTTTTTTGAATCTATGGGATTGCTAAATACTAAAACTTCCGGATTGAGGATATAGTCACCAATGACATGCTATTCCTGGAGTATGAGAAGTATGCAGAACGATTCGATGCCCAAGATCTTTTAGCTCTGCTTCGCTTCAAAAATGCATGAATCATTAAGGTCGGGAGCATTTCGACTGCTATCAGGATTATATTGGACCCCGAAAATCAGCCAGGTTAATAGCAAGAATGGGCCTGAGGGACCTATTCGCCAGGATCACGCGCATCCGTGCGGGTGCGAGTGCGCAGGGCGGGAGTAAGAAGGAGCGTGGGCACTGGCGAGTGGGAGACTGATGAACTCTGATGGACTAAGGTCTGGATGCAGCATTCTATACCAAAATTAGCAATAGGCAGGACAACCACATCTCCTCTCACAAATCTTTCCAAGTTTCATCCTCCTCTGGGCTTAGCCATTCCCTTGCCAACACGGATTCGCTCAGCAATGCCGTCTCCATTCTTTTCTTTGATGCTTTTTCCTTCAAGAAATGAATAAAATCAAGTATCTCTTCGAGATAGGGCTCAGGGATGAGCTCAATCTCCTTTTGAATCAATTCCTTTGTCTTCATCTCAATATTGCTCATAGAACGCACTGCCCGCAATCCTGGCTGCCGCACTCGATGTTCTTTATCTTCCAGCGCAAGGCCCACAGCTTTATGCTCTTGATGACCTCGATCATCTCCAGGCCGCTCTCGGTGAGGGTGTACTCGCTCTTCAGGGGAAAGGCCTCGCTGTCCATCTTCTTCTCCACCAGCCCCTCCCGCTCCAATTCCTTGAGCCGAACGGATAGAACCTTCTGGGTGATCCCTGCCAGACAGCCCTTCAACTCAGAGAACCGCCTGGTGTGCCCCTCTCCCTTGTAGAGCTCCAAGAGTATTAGCATGGTCCATTTTCTGGCAATATACTTCACAGTCAGGTTCACTGTGCATCCTTCTTGCATGGTATACTCAGGGAAACTTTCGAGGTTATATACTTTAGTATCATTAGTATACTAGTTGTGAGGCAATAAAAAATGGCAGCTACTGAGAAACTGGACATGTTCTGCTACCAGTGCTCCCAGACCGCTCGGGGCACCGGCTGCACACTGAAAGGAGTATGTGGAAAGGAACCGATCGTCGCCCGGCTGCAGGATAACCTGCTCTTCGCCATCAAGGGCATCAGCGCCTATCTCTATCATGCCCGGGAGCTGGGCTACAGCGATCCGGAGGTGGACGCATTCATAGAGAAGGGCTTTTTCTCCACACTGACCAATGTGAACTTCGACCCGGCGGAGTTCCTCAATCTGGCAGTGAAAGCGGGGGAGATGAATATCAGGACCATGAAGCTGCTCAAGCAGGCGCACATCGAGAGGTTCGGCGAGCCCACGCCCACCAAGGTGAGGACGGGAACGGTAAAGGGCCACGGCATCATTATCACCGGCCACGACATGAACGCCCTGGATAAGCTCTTGCAGCAGGTGGAGGGCACAGATGTATTCGTCTACACCCACTCCGAGATGCTCCCCGCCCACGGCTATCCGGGCTTGAGAAAGTACAAGAACCTGGCAGGCAATCTGGGCAAAGCCTGGTTTGACCAAAAGAAGCTCTTCGCCCAGTATCCCATGGCCCTCCTGGGCACCTCCAACTGCTTCCTTCCTCCGCGTGAGGAGTACATCGACCGCATGTTCTCCACCGGGCCGGTCTACCTGCCAGGGGTCAAGCACATCGATGGATACGACTACTCCGAGGTTATCGCTCGAGCTCGAGAGCTGCCGGAGCTCCCAGACGCCCCGGGAGATTATGAGCTGACCACCGGCTTTTCCACCTCCGTCCTGCTCTCCCACGCAGCCAAGATCAAGGAACTGGTGGAGAAGGGCAAGATCAAGAGGTTCTTCTTAGTGGGCGGCTGCGATGCTCCCCTGAAGAAGTCCGACTACTACCGGGAGCTGGTGCAAAAGCTGCCCCAGGATGTAGTGGTCCTCACCTTAGCCTGCGGCAAGTTCCGCTTCAATGACCTGGATTTAGGGGATATCGAGGGCATCCCCCGCTTGATTGATCTCGGGCAGTGCAACGATGCCATCGTCGCCCTGGAGGTGGCCGGAGCTCTGGCCGACCTGTTCGGGGTGGGAGTTAATGATCTGCCCTTGACACTGGTGATAAGCTGGATGGAGCAGAAGGCTGTGGCCATTCTCTGGTCCTTGCTGGCATTGGGAATCAAAGGGATCTGGTTGGGCCCCATCGTCCCCGGATGGATCAATGATGATATGCTAAAGATCCTGGTGGACCAGTACGACATCCGGCTGATCAGCACTCCGGATGAGGACATTAAGAAGATGATGGGGTAGATGATTGGGAGTCGCAATGGTAAAGAGAAATATCATCAAGATCGATGAGTCACTCTGCAATGGCTGCGGCAGCTGCGTTATCGCCTGCTCAGAGGGAGCGATAGAAATGGTGGATGGCAAAGCGCGGGTGGTAAGAGAATCGTTTTGCGACGGCCTGGGGGCATGCATTGGCGAGTGTCCAACCGGGGCTTTGACCATTGAGCGAAGAGATGCAGAAGCATTCGATGAGAAGGCAGCCGTGGAGCATCTGCAGCAATCCAAAGCTGCTGGCAGCGCTCTCGCCGAAAATAGGGCAAAACAAGAGGGCGAATCGGGTCCAGTAGCCCCCTGCGTCCTCCCAATTCATCAACCACAGAGATCGAGTATGGGGGCAGGAGAGGGACCAGGACAGCATTCAAACAAGCTCGGCCCCTCCTCCCAGCTCTCGAGCTGGCCTATCCAGATGCGTCTGGCCCACACCGATGCCCCCTACTTCAAGGACGCCAGTCTGCTGATAGCCGCGGACTGCTCGGCATTTGCCTGCCCTGTCATCTCCGAGCTCATCCGAAAAAGGGTGGTTCTCATCGGCTGCCCGAAGCTGGATCAGAGCGAGACCTTCATCTCTAAATTGGCGGAGATCCTCAATTCGAATGAGATCCGGGATATAGCCGTCCTCAGGATGGAGGTTCCCTGCTGCTACCATATCATTAACCTGGTGGAGCAGGCAATGAAGAGGTCAGGAAAGAATATCCCCCTCGATCATTTCATATGCATGATCGACGGGAAGGTAGTAAACGATACAGGAATGGTGAGAAGATGAAGCTGGCGGTATACTACAGTGGCGACTTCGGCAGCCGGGTGGTTGGAAACCTGGTGAACTTCTCAGGGTTCTGCATCTCCTGCGCAGACGCCTGCACCGAATGCCGGAACGTTGCCCCGGACCTGGCAAAAGATATTGTGGCATTGGTGGAGATGCCAGATCCATCGACTTATGGGGATTTCATAGATGATGTAGAGCCCTTGCTCCCTCAGGATATTCCCAAGGTGGATCTGGTCATTGTGATCAATGTCCATCCCGATATCCTCTACGGCCTGCTCCCCAAGTTCAAAGAGGCTGGGGTCAAAGCGATCATCGGCGGATCGGAGTCTCCCAAGGAGATGCCTTTGGGGCAGAGAAGACAGGTGGAGGAGAAGGCAGCGGAGCTGGGGATGGAGGCGGCCTTTGCCAAGCCGTTTTGCGCTCTCGCCCCCGATCCAAATAAGCCCATCATCGCTCAGTTCCTGAAAGAGGCGAGAATTGGCAATCCGGTGATAGAGTTCACCGTCCAGGGCAGCAGAGAGGGAAAGGAGGTGATCATGGGGGCTAATGTCGTGCGAAGCGCCCCCTGCGGATCCACCTGGTTTGTGGCCAAGAAGATGCTGGGCCTGGAGACCGATCAGCCCGACCTGAGGGAGAGGATATCCGAGGCTCACCATTCCTATCCCTGCACCGGCTCTATGGAGAGGGATGCAGAACTTGGAGACACTGTGCTGCATGTGGGCGGCTATATCATACGCGATGCAGTGGAGGGGGGGCTGAAGAAGGCAAGCAAGCTGCCTAGATCCAAGCTGCCCAAGCCAGGCAGCTCAATTGTAATCTAGAGATCGATCAGCGCTGTGAGCCAGTCCGCTCCGCCAGCAGGAACCGGCTCCAGCTCTCCAGTTGATTTGTTTAAGGCGTAGCCTGAAGGCACGCCGCCCCAGCTCCATAGCCCTCCGTTCTGTCCTCTAACCTGATCCAGCGATTCATTCTCGCTACTGGTCTGGTCAATGGTTAGATTTGCCACCGTCTGATTCTCTGTCCTGCTGTTCATGCCATCCAGTATCGCTTTGCCCGCGCTTCCATCCAGCTTCATGGGAGCTGCCAGGCAGCCCGCACCTAAAAGCAGGAAAGCCAACAAGTATATCACCAGTTTTTTCATATCAACCACACCTCATCGTTCGGCCTCGGAGGCGCTCATTCTGCTCTGAGCGCCTCGATCGGATCGAGCTTTGCCGCTTTATTCGCCGGATAATAACCGGCAATGGTGGTGGTTAGGACGCCGAACAGAACGCCCAATACTATCGACTCGGGGGTTATGGACGATGGCAGCCCGGCCAGAGAGCCTATGAGAAGAGATGTTCCCATCCCTAGTATTATTCCTATCAGGCTTGAGACCATTCCTAAGACTCCTGCCTCCAGCAGATACTGCCTGCGAATGTCCTCTACTGTCGCCCCCAGGGCGAGCATGGTCCCAATCTCCCTGATCCTCTCCTTTACGGTGAGCATCATCACATTGGCGATGCCGATTCCCCCCACCAGCAGTGATATGGCCCCGATTCCCGCCAGGGCGTACTTGATCATGGAGAGGGTGCTCATCAGGGTGCTGAGCATATCCCGGGCGGTGGTGGCATCATAAGCCTCGTCCTTATGGTAGCGACGAAGGTCGTTTATGATCCTCTCGATTATATAATCCGCCTGATCGGGATCGGAGACTGTGACCTGAAAGGTCTGATAGTAGTAGTTCTCCTCATCCAAGAGCTCTTCCATGGCTTTATGAGTGACATACATGGCATTGTCAGCGCTATCTCCCATACCACCGCCAAAGCCCGAATCCTCCTCTTCCTCCAGCACCCCTACCACAGTGAAGTCCATGGGCTGGTCACGATAGTACAGTCGGATCTTGTTCCCTGGAGTGACCTTCATGCGAAACATCACCTGGGATATGCCATTGCCTATCACTATCGACCTGTAATCCGAGCCCGAGAGCCACCTGCCCTGTGCCACCTTTTCCTTCAGATCCTGCTCTTTGTCCGGGTCCACCCCGGTGAGGCTGCCGGAGCTGTTAGTGTTCCTGAAGGAGATCACCACGCTGGCCCCTGTCTGTGGTGCGACATTCTTGACCCCCACAACGTTCTCTAAAACCTTGGTGTCCTTATCAGTGAACTTAGCGGGCTCAGCAGCATTTCGGCTTCCTGGCTCCCCGTCCGGCCCGCCAAAGCGAGCGCTGCCTGGAATTACATGGATCACATCCAGGTCCAAGGTGGAGAACTGGCTGGAGACACCAGAGTATAGCCCCTCCCCCACTGAGAGCATCACCACAATCGCCAAGACGCCGATGATTATTCCCAGGGAGGACATGAGCGTCTTGAAGCGATCGCTTCTGAATCCCAGGGAGATGAACTCCAGCATATCCTGCAGTCTCATTCTCGCCACCCAACAAGGCTCAGGCTCATTTCAGATCCTTCAAGATGACCCCTTTCCCCCATCGCCATTCTTCGAGAGCCTCTTTTTTCGGTAGAGGTAGCCCCCAGCAGCCAAAAGGACCAGGGCACCAATGGCCATGAGCAGGAGATTGTTGTTCGGCCGGTCAGCTTGCAGAGGCGGGGTGTAAGTGGCGATGTAAGGCTCTGACTCATGCCAGGTATCGCCGTTCTTGAACTCAGCCACAAAGCTGACATTGGAGGGATTTCGGGCACTCTTCCCCAGATCGGTGTACTCCACACCAAAACTGATGGTGAAGACCTCATCCGGGTCCATCGTGCCGATATAGTACCTCTCCGGGGAGAACCTCATTCCCTGGGCTGAGGGCACTATGGTCACGGCGTTGAGGGTGTTCTCCCTGGGGTTGGCCACATTCAGGTTAACGGTGGCCTTGGAAGGGGTCGTGGATGGGGAGGAAGAGGTTGAGTCGATGATGGCCATGCTCACCGCAGAAGGATCGACCTTGATCGGAATATTGCGGTTGATGGTGATCATATCGTAGCCCCCCAGAACTGTAAAATCAAGAAGGGTAGTGCCGGCGCTCACGTTCTCCCGTGCCCTGACCTTATAGAATACGGTGATTTGATCGTTCGGACCGACCATTCCCAGGTCATAGCGATAGGGATCGATGACCTCCAGCTCAGAGGTGCCCTGGAGCAGTGTACGATTGATGGGAGTGGATAATAGGACATTTGAGGAGAGGCTTGAGACCCCTGCATCCTTTCCTACGCCGTAGGCTGCTGCTCCGTTCTGCATCTGAATGGCTAAAATCGCCTCATCCCCGGGCATGAGCACTGCGGGAGTGGTACTGCTCTGGATATTCACTGGCATGCGATACTCATATCCTCCTGCCAGGCCCGTTATCAGAAGCGCCAAAATGATGATTAGTATTCTCTTCATCTAGCAATTCTCCAAAATTCGTCCGTCTCTGAGCCGGATGACCCGGCTGCAGTTCTCTGTTATCTCCGGATTGTGGGTGACCATGATGATCGTTCTGCCCTCCTCATGCAACTGGTTGAGGATTTTCATGACCTCATCGCTATTCTTTAGGTCCAGGTTGCCCGTGGGCTCATCGGCTATTATGATCTGGGGATCGTTGGCAAGAGCTCTGGCTATCGCCACCCTTTGCCGCTCCCCGCCAGAGATGTTCTGGGGGCCGAAGTCCGCCCGGTGGGCGACATTTATGCTCTCCAAGAGCTTCATGGCCCTCTCTCGTCTCACCCCGCGGGGGACTCCGCGCAGCATCATGGGAATTTCCACATTCTGCAGGACCGATATCCGGGCGATGAGGTTGAAGGTCTGGAAGATGAAACCCATCTCCTCCCGCCGGATCCTGGCCAGCTCCTCGTTCGGCGTCCGGCTGATATCCTTGCCCAGCAGTAAAAAGCGGCCGCTAGTGGGCCGGTCCAGGCAGCCGATGATGTTCAGCAGGGTGGACTTGCCGCTGCCAGATGGCCCCATCAACGCCACGAACTCCCCATTCTCTATCTCCAGATCTATGCCTTTCAAAACAGGATATTCGCTCCTGCCGATGAGATAGGTCTTACGGATGTCCTTCAGCTCTATAAGTACAGGAATGGCACTCAGCTCTCTCTTATCTTTTTTATCTTCATATATTTTCCGTTAGCCTGTCAGGCTGCCCCTTTTAGAAGCCCGGTTGAGCATTTTCATTGCTGGCCATGCCCTCCGACCGATCGGCTTTAGGAATCGTCCAGACGGGCAGGCCGTGATTGTTCCGGGTCAGGATGAAACCCAAGCGCCTCAGCTCCATTCTGGCCTCCTGGGGGCTCAATCCGCAGGCCTGGGCCACGCGCTTCAGTTCGCCCCGATCGAGGATCTGGCCCCTCAGACATGGTTTATGCTTTAAGTATTCTCTGATCGCTCTCATGATCTGACTCCTTATCAATCAGGTGCTCTGCCT
>NZ_DAIK01000027.1:0-9016 GCF_002496085.1 Methanosaeta sp. UBA458
TCGATCCTCAATCCTCTTCCAGCCGACAGAAGGTGCAGCTGTGATGCCAGATCGGCTCAACCTCGACTCGGATCGGATTCTCGCTGGTGTAGTTGCCTTCGGTAATCTCCTGGATGAAGGTGCGCACCTGATCTGCAGACATACCCTTAGGCTTGATCCTGCCCACCTCGCGTCCATGGACTCCATGATGGCCCTCAGTCTTGTCGACGGTGGTTACGGCATATTCGGGATCGCTCTCACTGTCTCCATCGCCCAGATAGAGATGATTACTGTAATAAAAACCATAGCAAATGGGCCAATGGTGATTGGTCATGGCCTCAACCAGATCGTCCTCGCTTTCAAGCTCTTTAAACGAGAACACGCGGTCAGGATGCTTCATCATCTTCACCTTTATCCATAAAATACTAATTGCAGACCAGAATTAAATAGTTTTTCAGCTAATCATCTGACAAAATCTATAAGCTGGCCGATCCATTCTCCTGAATGAATGGCGGGCATTAAGCATATCAAAACAAGACCTATGGCCAGGCTGCTGCTTTTAGTTCTCCTGGCAGCAGCGCTAACAGCAGGCTCTGCATCTGCAGATAAGGTTGATATCGATTCATTCACCAGCAGCTCCATCAAGACCTATAGCTATAAGATTATCAATTCCTATCCGCATGATCCCAATGCCTTCACTCAGGGCCTGGAATATGACGACGGCCTACTGTACGAAGGGACTGGGGGGTACGGCCAGTCCAGCCTACGCCGGGTCGATATCCAGACAGGCAGGGTTGTGGACATAGTCCACCTGGAGGATGAGTTCTTTGCCGAGGGCATAGCCATCTGGAAGGACAGGATCATCCAGCTTACCTGGCGATCTTTTCAGGGCTTTGTCTGGGATAAAGAGAATCTAACCCGAACTGGGAGCTTCTCCTACCGGAGGGAGGGGTGGGGGATTACGTCGGACGCATCCAGGCTGATCATGAGCGATGGATCTGATGCTCTTTATTTTCTTGATCCAAATGACTACTCACTGCAGGGAAGCATAAGGGTCACCGCCGATGGTGAGCCAGTAAAAGGGTTGAACGAACTGGAGTACATCAACGACATGATCTATGCTAACCTCTGGCCCAGCACCTGGATAGCGATCATATCCCCGGATACCGGCGAGGTGACTGGAAGGATAGATCTCTCCGGGATCATGGATGAGGGCGGCATCCCGAAAAGAAGGGTGGATGTATTGAATGGCATAGCCTATGATCCATCAGAAGGCCGACTCTTTGTGACGGGAAAGCTCTGGCCCAGCCTCTTTGAGATCGAGCTAGTAGAAGATTCAAACGAGCAATTAAATCAACAATAAATTGCGGCTGGGCATCATTGCCTAGCTCTGGCCCAGCAGCGGATTGCAGGCTGGCAGCGCCCGATCACAGCCAGACTGCATTGCTTAATTGTTTCCCATTTCCATTTTCAACCGTTCGACTTTTCTACCTATAATAAAATTGGGGCTGATTTTTCATCATCTGCCCGAAGGCCAGCCCCACAAAAAGCCCGGCGATATGGGCCATATGGGCGATGTTATCCGCAGAGCCCATGAAGAGAAAATCTATCAGGGCAAAGACCACCACTGCCCAGCGGATGCTCATCGGTATCACGAAGAAGAGGAGCACCCGAATCTCCGGAGCGATTATGGCCAGACATCCCAGAGCGCCGAATAACGCGCCGCTCGCTCCCACCATTCCCACCATTGAACCGCTGGTGACCACCGTCTGAGCCAGGGCAGCCACAATGCCGGACAGTATGTAGATCTGCAGGAACTTTCTCCCCCCAACCCTTCTCTCCAGCTCCATGCCGAAGAAGAAGAGGAAGAGCATATTGAAGAATAGGTGATCGAAACTGAAGTGGACGAACATATGGGTGAGAATCGTCCAGGGCCTTTCGACCACAAAATGGGGAATGAGGACCAGGTAGTCATACACGAACCCGCGGGCTACCAGGCTTAACAGGAACACCAGTATGCAGATCAGCAATATTATGCCCGAATAGGATACGGGCATCAGGGCCCCGATGCGATCCTGCCAGCTAGCGTTGGGAGCCGTTGGATATCCCCATTCGTCCCTATTTCTGTAGTCCTCTCTTCTTCCCGCCCGTGCCAGGAGCGGTCCAATCCCACCCCATCTCTCCTGAGCAAGCCTTTTCCGGGCGAACCATGAAAAAGAGGATAGATTCGACTGCATTTGCACCTTATACCTCACAGAATCACTCTTTACTCGGTAACATACTGGCCATCGCGCAGCACTATCACATAATCGGCCGAATTTCTCAGGGCCACAGAAAATCCAGGCTCCGCTCCAAATATTATGGTCTCTTTGCCATGCTCCATGGCCTTCATTAAAACCGGCTTCAGGTCCGCATCGCGGGTGACCAGGGCCAGGGTGTCAATGACTGGATTGTAGATCATATCCACACCCTCCACCGCCATCCTCACATCCACATCGCTGGTGCAGATCACCGGCTCAAACCCCTGATTCTCCACCGCTTCGACCAGCTTCTCAGATGCATACTGATTCAAGAATACCTTGCCCATCTTGATGTCGCCATAGTCCTTCAGGATGTCCCTGATCTCCTCCAGGTCCATCTGGAACTCCTTCCTGAGCATATTGGGCCCATCCACCAGAAGGCCGATTCTCTTTCTTCCCTTTTCCTTTCTCGAGCCCAGATACTTCATTATATGCTCGAAAGGCACAGTCATCCGATCCATGTTGACCCTTTTCTTGATGTCATGACCTGATTTCCAGTCTTCATCCCTGCGCATGAACGTCTCGGCCTCAGGAGTTCTTGGCCTCAGAGGCTCTTAATGCAGGACGTCTCAATCATTTTAGGTCATTTCAACGGATGTTATAAATTCGTTTGGTATTAGTGGCGGTCTGCGCCGCCACCTCCTGCGGCTCTAGCCCCTTTATCCTGGCGATTAGCCGGACGGAATCCAGTACATTTGCCGGCTCATTTCTGCCCTTGCGAGGGGAGAGGAAGGGACTGTCCGTCTCTACCAGCAAATGATCGAGGGAGACATTCCGGGCCAGGATCTGATGATGTCCGGATCGGCAAACGTTTGTGGCCAAAGATATGTAGTATCCCCTATCCTGGGCCTCTTTCATGGTGGGAAGGGTGCCGCTGTAGCAGTGGAAGACCACACGGTCCAGATGCTTGACCATGTCCAGAGCAGGCTGTTCTGCATCCCGGGAATGGATGACCAGGGGCAGGTTCAGGGACTCGGCTATAGCGATAACCTTTTTGAAGATCTCTGCCTGCCGTTCTCTGCTGGGAGCATCTTTAGTGTGGTAGTAATCCAGGCCTGCTTCGCCTATTCCCACTGCCTGGCTGGCGTTGCTCTCGATCTGATCCAGGATCATCTTGATTTCCGGATCGTTCTTCCCGTCAATTGAGTTCGGGCTGAGGCCCAGGGTGGCAGAGATGAAGTCGTAATTCTTTGCCAGCTCCAGCGACTTGCTGTTGGTGGAGTAGTCCACGCCGGAGTTGATCATCCTGACCACTCCCGCCTTCCGGGCGTTCTCCATCACCGCTTCCCGATCTTTATTGAAATGCTTGAAATCCAGATGGCAATGCGAATCGATTACCCCACTCAATGTCATCTGTACGTTTCCCTGCATATTTCCTTGGGTAGTTCCCTGCATATATCTCTGCACATCCCCTATCATTGATTTAGCGAGCAGCGGCCTCCTCCAGCAGCATCAATCTATTGATGGCGCTTACCAGGGCCTCCACCGAGGCCATGACGATATCCTCTCGTGCCGAGCGGGCGCTGACTCTCCTGCCCCGGTCATCCTCCACCCCGATCACCACCTCCGCCAGAGCATCGGCACCGCCGGATATGGCCTCGATCCGGAAGTCGCAGAGGTGTATAGATGTATCGCTATCCAATAGTCCCTGTACGGCATTGACCGCAGCATCCACCGGGCCCACCCCCGTATTGGCCAGGACCTTCTCCTTCCCCCTGACCATGGCCTTAACCGTAGCGGTGGGAGTGATGATGTTCCCGGTCATCACTGAGACCTCCTTGAGCACCACCGCCTGGCTTTCTTTGGCCACATCTCCTATGACCACATCGGCTATGGTCTGAAGATCGATGTTCCCGACCTGCTTGCCCTTGTCGCCCAGCTCCTTGATCCTCTCTAAGATCTCCTGAAGCTGCTCATTAGACGGCCGGTAACCCGCCTCCTCCAGGACCTTGGCCACGGCATGCTTTCCGGTATGCTTGCCCAGGACTATCCTCCTTTTATGGCCCACCATCTCCGGGGTCATTATGCCAGGCTCGAATGTCTTGCTGTTCTCGATAATCCCGTGGCTGTGAATTCCGGACTCATGGGAGAAGGCGTTCTCACCCACAATAGGAGCAGTTATGGGTATCTTCACCTTGGTGAGCCGCTCAATCATCCTGGCGGTCTCCACCAGATACTCGGTCTTAATGCTGGTCTTGGCGTTGTAGATGGAGTGCAGGCCCATCACCACCTCCGCCAGGTTGGCGTTGCCCGCCCTCTCCCCCAGGCCGTTAACGCAGACCTGGACCTCCCTTGCACCTGCTTCCACTGCAGCCAGGCTGTTGGCCACCGCCAGGCCGAAGTCGTTGTGGCAGTGAACATCCACCACCATATGGACATCGTCGCAGATGTCCTTGACCAGCCGGTAGAATGAGGAGGGGACTGCCACTCCGACCGTATCCGGTATATTTATAATATCGCAGTGCACTTCCTCCACAGCTTTAAATATGCGATGCAGGAACTCAGGCGATGTGCGGGTGGCATCCATGGCCGAGAAGAGGCAGGTCCGTCCGTTATCCTTCACAAGCTCCACCGTCCTCATTGCTCCCTCTACGATCTCATCATGGCTCATCTTGATGGTATGAGCGATCTGAATATCGGAGGTGGGAGAAAAGACATGGACCAGGTCCACATCAGCGTCAAGGCAGGCCTGGGCATCCTTTTTTACTATGCGGGAGAGGCCGCAGACCTGAGCCTGCAGGCCGGATCTGGCGATCTGGCGGACGCTGTCAAACTCGCCCTTTGAGGAGACGGGAAAACCGGCCTCGATAACATTCACTCCGAGTTTGTCAAGCTGCCGGGCGATCTGGATCTTCTCATCCGTGGTGAGAGAGACGCCAGGAGTCTGTTCTCCATCGCGAAGGGTGGTATCAAAAATGCGCACTTTTTCATTAACAAGCGAATGAACGTCGTAGAAGACGATTCCCCACAGAGGTTTCATGTGTCATAGATTGAGCAATGATATCCTGCCCTATAAAACCTTTGCCGGCCAATACACCGGACGACGTAGAGCAGCTTAAGGGAAGGCTAGGTCTCAGATGCTTCTTTTTATGATGAAAAGGATGAAGGAATAAATTGGCCTCTTCGCAATTATGTGGATGAGATCCGGCAGAAATTTTAGCCTCATTTCCTCTCCGTCCCTGTGGTTGGGTCAAAGCATCGCGGTTCACCACAGAGAAAAAGAGGCTATAATCTCCGCTGGGCCCACGCATATAATTCAGCGAAGAGCCAAAAAGAAGAATATGCTATAGCAGGACATTCTTCCAGATTCTCCTACACTTTATAAGAACGACGATCCCATAAAGATGCGCCTCTGCTATAGCCTCCATTGCCACTACCCCTGGTAGCCCAGCATCTTTGCCTTTTCCCGGGCCTCCTGGGCCTCAGGTCCCCGATCGGCCATATCCAGGGCATTGGCCTTGTTCACCCAAGCCTCCACGGAACGGGGATCGATCTGGATGGCCCTGTCAAAGCTCTGGAGGGCACCAGCAACATCCTCATATCCAAGCACCATAGCGATCCCCCGATTGTTCCAGGGCTCCATGTAGCTGGAGTTCAGCTCAACGGCCCTATCATAAGCCTCAATGGCACTGTCATACTGCTCCAGTCTGGCCAGAGCCAGGCCCAGGTTATTCCAGCAGACGGCACAATCAGGGTGCTGCTCCACTGTCCTGTTCAGAACGGCAACCTCTTCGCTATAGTTTCCCAGTTTGTTTAAGGCCAGAGCCTTGTTATACTGAAATCCGATCTCATCGGGATCTATTTCGATAGCCCTATCGAACCACTCTAAGGATTCATTGTACCTTTCCATCTCCACATGGCTGATCGCCAGGCCGTTCCAGGCATCAGAATTCCCCGGTTCCAGCTCAACTGTTCGATTATAGGCCTCAATGGATTCGTTATATCTGCCGGAAAGGCGCAGAGCCATTGCCCTGCCATACCAGGCATCGGCATTGATGGGATCGATCATGGTGGCTCTGTAGAAAGACTCGCTGGATTCAGCTGCTCTTCCCAAGGTGAGCAGAGCCTCACCCTTCTTGATCCAGGCATTGGCATTGATCGGATTCAACTCGGTGAGATTCTCATAAGCAGCAAGGGCATCACTGTGGTCTCCCTTGCTCATAAGGGCCAGCCCCAAGTTTAGCCATGCTTCCTCACTGCTCTTGTCCAGCTGCGCTGCCCTTCGAAAAGAGTCTACAGATTCGTCGTCTCTGTCCAGCTCTGCCAGGACCAGGCCCCGGTTGAGCCAGACGTCAGAGAGATTTCCATCCATTGATGCGGCCATATCCATGGCCTGCAGGGATTCATTGAACAATCCCATATTGGCTAGGCTGATTCCTTTGCTGAGCCAGGACAGGGCAACCTCTGGTTGAATAACTATTGCCTCGTCAAAAGCGGCAATCGACTCATTGTACAGGCCCAAATTAGCCAGGGCCAGTCCTTTGCTGTACCAGGCCAGTGCCTGCTGGGGATCGAGGCGGATGGATTCATTGTAGGCATAGAGAGCTTCTGAATACCTGTTCAGGCCGACCAAGGCCCGTCCCTTCTTTATCCAGATGGAGGCACTGGTGCTATCCAGCTCAATGGATTTATTATAGCAGTCAAGGGCGATTTCGAAGGTGGAGTTCCTTAAGAATTCATCCCCTTTTTCCAGCCAGTAGTTGGCTGTGTATTCTTCGCTGCATGAGCATACAAAGCACATGGATTGCGTTAAAGCGATCAGAATGAAGATGGTAAAGGCTTTGATATGAGTTCCTCCTGTGAATTCGGTCCTCTGAGGATATGGATTCATCCTATTTGAGATCTGCCCTTTCCATCTAAAGTTCTTTTCCCAGGGATGTAGTGGTCAGCTTGACATGCTTTACCCCCTTCAAGGCCATCATGCTCTCCGCTGCTTTCCTGACTTCCGGACCATCCCCTCGGAGAACCACGACCTCAAGGCATATGTCCTGGTCCAGATGAACATGCAGGCTGGACTGAATTATGCTGCCGAAATCGTGCTGAATCTCGGTGAGATTGTCCATCAGGCCCCGTTGAGAATGGTCGTAGAGGATGGTGATCACTCCCACCCTCTCCCCTTCCACGTCGCTCATCCATTCGAAGTTGACTATATAATTTCTTATGGCATCTCTAACGCCCTCAGAACGAGAGGAATAGCCCCTATTCATTATTATCTCATCGAACTTATTAAGAAGATTCTCTGGCAATGATATGCCTATTCTCATCAGGTCTTGCTCCATTTTTATCGCAAACGAAATGATGGTATTACTTAGTAATAAGCCTATTGGAATAGAACCTTAAAAAGGTTAATTTATTTCTGCAATAGATCTATTGATATAAAATTTATATGAATATTTAAGAATAATCGCAAGTTTTATATGATAATTATATTTATTAGTAGCAAAAGAGATGAAATATTTATGAGACGCGTTCTGAGCAAGTTGATATCAGCTCCGATTCACAAAATTGGCGCTCCCAGTATTGTGAAGTCTGCCAGCATCTGTGGGATATTCAATTCGGACAGTCTTCTATCTGTGAAGAGGGCCTGATGAGCTTTTGGACCGATCAGTGGAGGAGCTTCATCAGAGAGACCAGTTATCTGCACGATCTTGGAGAGGAGAAGATCTCCAATGATCAATTCTGGAGGGGATACGGGATCTATGACCAGGCTCTCAAGCACTCCGGCTATCCAGGAGAGGTTCTTAACAGGATCATATCCTTTATCAAATCCGGCTCGACCCTCCTGGACATCGGAGCAGGCACGGGAGCCTTTGCCATTCCCCTCTCTCATCTAACCACTGCAACTGTTGCCCTCGATCCCTCGGCATATCATCTGCAGATCTTGACTGGCAAGGCCAGAGAAGAGGGCCTGACAAACATCGCTATAATCGAGAAGGAATGGAAGGATGCGAGGCCGGGAGAGATCAATGAGCTGATCGAGATGAATATCAACTGCCGGAACGGTCGGTTCGATCATCATGAAAATGGATTGCTAGAGAAGATAAGCCGACCTGAAGTTGACTACGCCCTTGCCGCCTACAGCCTCTTCGACGAGGAGATAGAGGGCTTTCTGGCTAGGATGATCAAGATCGCTCGAGAGGGCACTTTTATCGTCTTTCGGGGCAGCCCCCCAGACTCATTGAGCGAATTCGCCTATGGTCCCAGGCCCCAGGCTAACTACCTCTGCCTCTATAACATCCTCAAAGATATGGGACATCAATTCGATGTGATGCTATTCCCCAGAGATTATCATCTTCCTTTAGAGATGGTGCAAAAACAGTATCGTTTCAGCAATAGGAAAGCAGAGGAGATCGCCGATCACCTGCGGTCGGAAGGGCGGCTGCACGAGAGGGAGGACGGATTGTGGGCCTCCTTCTCGAGCAAAGACGCTTTGCTTTATCTTTTAAGATAGAGGATATCAGAAGAATGTCTCTGGCAGGAAAAAGAGAGAAAGCCTTCTGGGGCGGGAACCTCGCGAGGACTGTGCCAGAGGTGGGGCCATTGCAGTGTGATGCTCCTGGTGCCCAAGGTCATCATCAGAGACGAGCATAGGCTATAATCCTGCAGAGCGGTGCCATCCGACGAATCCTGATGGGAGAAGACGCATGGCCGCCTCCAGCAAAAAAGAGGCTCCTCGCTATTTGGCATGAGTGAACTTGAATCGGAAACTCTCTGTATCTTTTTGCCTCTGTGGTGAA
>NZ_DAIK01000027.1:9024-43436 GCF_002496085.1 Methanosaeta sp. UBA458
TGACCCAACCACAGAGGCGCAGAGGAACAAAAGGCCATATTCCCTGCCTCAACTCACCCCCCATAATTCAGCGAAGAGCCAAAAAAGAAGAGCAGAGTTCGATACCCATGAGCCTTTAAAAGGCATACATCGATTATGGACGTAGATATATGCTCTGCAAGATGCATGCCAGCCTCGCAAAGATGGAGTGTTGGTATCGACTCCGCACTGGTACTCTGCCATCATATTATAAATTGTTTTCGTAATACAAAATTTTAAGATTTCTATTACTATTGCATGAGATAAATGTAAATATTATATATAAAAGCAGCTTCTTGTTTGTGTGTTAATATATAATAAATAAATAGTATAAAATCATATTTTAGAAGAGTTTATATGTTATTAATGTTACTACTTATCTGGTGATTAATACGAGAGCAACATTAGCACTGTTCCTGCTCCTCATTGGAGCAGTGACCATGAACGCCAGCGCCCACGGTGTATGGGCTGAAGTGAAGGACTTGGTAGAGGTCGGCGAGAGCCAGGACGCCTATGTGTTCTACGGACATGCCAATGACCCGGCAGGTTTTGCTCTTCCGGCTATGGAATCCTCCTATCTCATGACCCCTGACGGCCAGAAGATCACGTTGAATACGAACAAAGTCGAAGGGGAATGGGTTCCTGGATACGGCTGGACAGGAGACTTTGGCGTCAGCCCAGTCGTCGCCTACTGGCCGGGCAACTACGTCTATGTCGCACCCCGCGCCCCCTCCTACAGCAACAAAACCCTTCGCCTGACCTACAGCGCCGCTGAGGCCGTCATTAATGCCGGCAACGATAGCTCCGCCAGCTTCAAGTCCGGCCTGCCGATGGAGATATCATCCCAAAAGCCTCTCTATCAGATCAAGAACAAGGAGAACGTAACCTTCACCGTTAAGTATCTGGATCAGCAGGTCAATGCTACTTATTCCGCTTATCCGCAGATGACTGCTACCAAGGTGCAGAAAGGATTCACCAATGATAAGGACTCCTTCGTCATCAACTTCAACCAGACCGGCATGTGGGTTGTCAACTGCTACTATGATGTGATCGGCGATGGCGAGTGGACCGCAACCTACGACTCCAGCAGCAATATATTCAAGACCGGAGACGCAGTGCCATTCAACACCACCAGATACTCCACTATCCTCTCAGTCTGGGTCAGGAAGTAGTCGAGGATAGCCATTCCTTTTTTTAGGTGATCAGCTTGAGATTGCTCGTTTTATTGATATTGCTTTTGACATTGATGGCCGGTAGCATGGCCGCCTCCGGGCATAGGATGTTCGTGGGCCAGAGCCTGACCTTGGGGATTTCTGCGATCTATGACGATGGCGAGCCGGCAGCAGACGCATCGGTTCAGGTCTTCCTTAACGGTGCGCTTTATTCCCAAAATCAGACCGATTCCACTGGATTCTTCCGCATGGCCCTGCCAGGAACGGGAGCTGGAGACTGGATGTTTGTGATATCCGGGGATGGACACGATGAGGTGATCCAATTCAGCATAAAGGAGAGCTAGACAACCTCAGCGGTATGACATGCTGCAATATTTAAATATTTAACACACATTATTACTAATAGAAAAGTATTTAACAAAAGAGGCTGATAAGGATTGGTGAATTCCATGAAGAAGGCTTTGTTTGTGTTACTGCTCCTCATTGGAGCAGCGACCATGAATGCAAGCGGCCACAGTGTGTGGCTGGAATCGCGGGATCAGGCGGATGTAGGAGATAGCGATAGGCTGTATGCTCTCTACGGCCATCTTGATGATGTAACCGGCATAACCTCTCCTGCAATTGAATCTGCCTTTTTGCTGGCTCCAGATGGTCAGAAAACGGACCTGGATATGAATACCGGAGATTGGCTTCCCGGATATGGCTGGATAGGCTATGCTTACAGCGATATGACCTATTCCTCGCCGGGCGACTACCTCTTCGCTATCGCTCGGACTCCATCGGTCTATGATCCCTCCTGGCATGGCAGCGGCCCCAGCAATCCCAGGCTCGGCTATAGCGTTGCCAAAATGGCGATCAATGTAGGGAACGAGAGCAACAAAACCAGCTGGGATACCGGATTAGCATTTGACATAAATCCCGATAAAGCGCCCTATGCAATACATGCGGGAGAGAACGTGACCTTCCTGGCTAAATACAACGGCCAGCCTGTGAACGCCACCTTCTCTGCCTTCCCCAACAATGCCATGGCCCTCACTCAGACCGGATCCACTGGAAGTGACGGCTCATTTATGGTCAATTTCAGCCAGGGAGGATTATGGCAGGTCAGCGCCAGCTATGATATCAACGAGCCCGCAACCTGGACGGCAACAATGGAGAGTGCCGGCCACTACAAGGTTGGTGATATGGTCCCATACAACACAACCAGATACAGCACCTATATGATGGTGTATGTGAGGAAGTGAGCCCTTCGGATTTTTCATTTTTTTTCCCACAAAAAATATGATTTAATTCTAATATGGAAAGGTTTTTTAACACTAAGGCATATCTGTATATGTGATACTATGAGGACGATTGCTTTGTTGATACTGTTGGGATTGATGATATCCTCAGCAGCAGCTCATTCTCTCTATGCTGAGTTTCCCCAAGACACAGGCCCCGACTCCCAGACCGAATTCTGGATCGCTTATGGCCACGGAGGATCTGCTGATTCCCAGATTGAATCGTTGCCTCTGGCCCGCCTGATCTCTCCAGACGGCAGCGAGAGCGAGCTATTTTTTGAGCCCTATCAGGATGGGCTCAAGGGATCTGTTGCTTTCGATGATCCTGGCTGCTATATATTGGACCTGCAGATGGATACAACCTTATTTGATCCCGCCTCGTTTGGAGCAGCGGGCAAAAAGAGCCTGGTGGAGAAGTACGGCCGGGTCCTCATGCCATACCAGTCGGGCGAGGGCTATGACTGGTCCAGCGGAAAAGGCCTGGAGATCGTGCCCGAAGCCGATCCCTATCAGCTCAAATCAGGTGAAGACTTCCGGGCCCGTGTGCTCTACGACGGCAAGCCAGTGCCTGGCAGCTACAGCGCAATCATCACCCGCTCTCCTGAGGATGTCCTGGTGGTCCAGCATGCCCAGGAGAGCGAGATCTCCGGAGAGAGCGAGGACGGCATCATCAGCTTTGCCACTGGAAGAGCGGGATTATGGGTGCTGGCATTTGAGGCCACCATAGATGAAAGTGGAACCTGGACTGCAGTTAAGGACGATCCATCTGAAAACTACAAGAAAGGAGACCAGATCGAGTACGAAGAGGTTGCTCCCACCGCATACCTCACCTTCTGGGTGAACGATTGAGGCGATAGATGGTCCATATATCAGATGGCGTACTGCCCCTGGCCATGCTGGCGGCAGGATTCCTCTTCACTCTTATCTTGCTTGTTTTCTCTATGAGAAACATTCGGATAGAGGAGATTCCCAAGGTCTCATTGATCACTGCAGCGCTGTTCGTGGCCAGCCTGGTCCACTTCCCCATAGGCCCAACATCGGTGCACCTGATCATGAACGGTCTCGCTGGCATACTGCTGGGACGAAGGGCCTTTATCGGCGTTTTTGTGGCCCTTACTCTGCAGGCGGTCTTCTTTCAGCACGGAGGCCTGTCCGTGTTGGGGGTCAATGCATTTAATATAGGCGTTCCAGCTCTGCTCGCCTGGCAGCTATTTGAGAAGAGAAGAGGCCTGGAGTCACCCCATCTGGAGGCGGTCTTCGGAGCTCTGGCCGGGGGGCTGGCAGTGCTGACTTCAGTGCTACTGGTCTCCCTGGAGCTATTGGCTCTGGGTGAGGCATTCAACGAGATATCGCTCCTGGTGATAGGCGCTCACCTGCCGGTGATAATCATAGAGGCCCTGGTTGTGGGAGCAGCAGCAGGATTTCTCCTGAAGGTCAAGCCAGAAATGCTTGCGGATAGCAGCAGTAAGATTATGGAGGTAAATTGATATGAGGTGGATACTAGCTGTGATTATTGCCGCCCTGCTCCTGGCAGGAGCGGCCAGTGCTCACAGGATGTTTGTGGGCCAGCAGATAACCCTGGACCTTTTCGTCTTCTATGACGATGGCAGCCCGGCAGCCAATGCTGAGGTGAAGCTCTATCAGGAGGGAGCTCTTTTTGCCGAAAACGTCACCGATGCAACAGGGAGGTTTACCTTCACTCTTCCGGGAAAAGGAACGGGAGACTGGAGCTATGAGGTCGAGGGAGGAGGACATACTGAGAAGGGATCCATTATCATCAATAATACCCTCGCAAAAAGCAGGTGATGGCATGAAGGCTCGATTAGTCCTGATTCTCCTTCTTTTCCTTTTGACCTTAAATACTTCTTGCGGCCATAGGATGATGATGGGCTATCAGGTAAACGAGATTCAGGTGACCGCCCTATATGACGATGGAACCCCCGCAGGAGGAGTAGAGATCGAGGTTCAAAGCGACGGCAAGACCATAGAAAAAGGGGTGACGGACGATGAGGGTGCCTATGTCCTCCGCCCCAGCAAGGGAACTGGAGATCTCAGGTTTGTGAGCTACTCTGCCGGACATAAGGCAGAGCTGGAGCTTGACCTGGAGCAGAAGGAAGCGGAAGAGCAGATCTCACGGCCACTCCGAGCAGCGGCAGGCCTTGGCTATCTGCTGGGGATCGCAGGATTGTCAATGATCTTCATATCCAGAAAGAGAAGCCAGAAGAAAGCATGAGCATCTTCGACCCGGAAAGGTACTCTGACCTCGATTCTCCCTTGCACCGCTGGGAGACGCGAGCCAAACTCATATCCCTTTTTATGCTGCTCATCTCCATTGTAATTGCGGGAGGGATCGGTCAGGCCCTGGCTGGGCTGATAGTATCGATGCTGTTGGTCCTTATATCTGGGCTTCCTTTGAGTCATGTCCTGAGATTCATGAAGTGGCCTTTCCTATTCCTTCTCCCCTTGCTGGTCATCCTTCCCATCACCGCTGGAGGGGATAACCTGTTTAGCTACCATATTCTGACTGTCAGCCGTCAGGGTCTGCAACTCGGAGTGCTGTTCATGATCAGGGGAATTGCCGCCGCCCTGCTTGCCCTGATTATGGTGGGAACAGCTCCATTCAATGTGAACATCAATGCCCTGAGGAGCCTTGGCATGCCCGGCCCTCTCACTCAGATCTTCCTATTCGCCTATCGCTATATCTTCCTCTTCTACGATGATCTGCAGACCATGAGAAGGTCTCTTGCCTCCAAGGGATTTGAGATGAGGTCATCTGCCAGATCCGCTCGCATCCTTGCGGTGTCTGTGGCAATGCTTCTCATCAGGAGCTATGAACGATCGGAGGATGTCTTCAATGCCATGCTCTCTCGTGGCTACCAGGGAAGATTGCCCTCTGGCCAGAAGATGATGATCAAAGGCGATGATCTGCTCAAGGGCTTTTTGGTCATCGCTGCAGCTCTCATTATACAATACGTCTAATGACTCTCATTTGATCGGCGATATTGGCAGGTATTACGATGAATCAAAAAATGGCCATAGAGGTTGAGAACCTCAGCTACAGCTACTCTGATGGAACGCGTGCCCTGAATCAAGTCAGCTTCTCCCTGGCAGAAGGTGAATCCTTGGCGATTCTCGGGCCCAATGGAGCAGGCAAGTCCACATTGCTGCTTCACTTGAATGGACTATTGAGGGGGCAGGGAAAGGTCAGGATCAGGAATAAAGAGATAGGCGATGAGAGCCTGAGATGGGTTCGAAGCCAGGTGGGAATGGTCTTTCAGGACCCGGATGATCAGCTCTTCATGTCCCGTCTGGAGGAGGATGTGGCCTTCGGTCCGACGAATATGGAATTATCCCAAAAGGAGGTGGACGAGAGAGTGCAGTGGGCACTGAAATGCGTTGGCCTTTCCGACCAGGCGGCAAAGGTGCCTCATCACCTGAGCTTCGGCCAGAGGAAGAGAGCCGCTTTTGCCACCGTCCTGTCCATGAGGCCACCGGTGTTGGTCCTGGATGAGCCCACCTCGAACCTGGATCCCCGTTCCAGGATGGAGATGGTCTCCCTTATCCGAGAGCAGCAGAGGAATGGGACGGCCATTATCACCGCCACCCATGATGTAAACCTTGTACCCCTGCTGGCGGACAGGGTTCTTCTCCTCAATAGGAGCATTGTGGCAGAGGGCAGTGTTCATCAGATCATGAGCAGGAGGGATTTGATGGATGATCTGGGCCTGGAGATGCCCATCCTTGCTGATCTATTCGAGACTCTGCAGGAGGAGGGCCTGTATTCCGGTGCCATTCCCTTTAAAAAAGGTGAGGCCATTGGGACTATAAGAGAGATGCTCCATCGATGAGATAGGCAGCAGACCTCGGATACGATCTTCATGGGCCAGGGCATCCCATCTTACTGGCCCAAAAAACCCCGCCCCGCTCCCCACAAGCACGGCGGCCTGACCGGAGAGCTATGATGAAGTGTGGAGGAGTGGGGCAAATCTGAGCAGGCTTCCATTAGGAATAGGAAACGCAGATACCAAAGCTGGTTGTTACTCAAGGCGTCTTCTCGCTCATCCATGTCCTTATTTTATCAGAATTGATTTGCATCTCCTTTGCCAGAAGCGTCATGTTATTGTATACAGCCGAGGATTGACTGAAGATGACTGCCGTCTCATTATGCAATAAATAAGTGCGGTTTTGGCTCTCGATTGCCTGACCAGCGCTTTTTGCAGATGCATTGGCATAATCTCTGGCTTGCTCCATCATAGACTCTGTCCGGCTCGCATTTCCTTCTACCTCCTTAGAGAGTGCCAGCGTCTTTCTGCAAGCCTCATCAGTCATATTGAACAGGCCTCCTGCCCGAACGGCATTTGTGGCAGAGACATCTGCCCAGGATTCTGCTTTTACCAGTTGGGATTGGATATTTTTCTCCGCCTCGTTCATCTCCGCCAACAAGGATTTTGCCTCGCCATATGCCGCTTTTGCTTCATCTCTGGCAGATAAAGACTCATTTCTGGCAGCTACAGACTCGTCTTTGGCTCTAGCAGCCTCATCCATTAAGTTCTTAGCTTGAGTGATCATAATATTAGGGCTCAGGGCCATTGGCTGGGGAATGCTGGGCGCTACGAAACCGGACCTGGTAAACTGGTAGTTCTGGCCGGGCACCCTTGCACCCGCATCGAGATTTATGACCTGGTCTCTGATTCCGCTTCCCAGATAGATGCAATCCGATCCAACAGACGGCCAGGACAGTACGAGGAGCATCAGAATTGATACCGCGATTTTGCTATTCATGCAAGCTATCACTCCAATTTTGCTAGGTTTTTCTTTTTGCCTCTCCTCCTGACGAACCACGCATTGAGGAACCAGACCAGGAGAGGATGGTCTTTGAGGAAGAGTCCGGCCTGGCAACTCTGGCCGGAGCCCAACGACAGATAGACGACGGTAAAGGAGGTCAATGTGCTTTGTCGCTATTCGGTGAGTTAAGATAATACTAGTTAATAAACTTTTTGTTTTTAGTAGCAATAAGAGGGATATTTCGGATTCTGATTGGAATTGATTTCTCTGGATGGCGGTACAGGCCTCTCAAGAAAGAAAGACCAGGGAGAATGGCATAAGCCACCAAAAAAGAGAAAAGGAGGACCAGCAAATAGTCCACTGGATCAAAAGTCGGTTCTCAGGACCACGGTCGCCCTGTAGACAGGACCTACATACGACTTCTCATTGGAGGCCTCACCTCTGGGTGCGTCCCTCACCTCTACCACCCTGGTGTCCATGAGCGTATCGGCAACAACCACCCACTCGCTCAGCTCATCTGTGCTGGACAGATTGAGCATCGCCTTTCCCTCTGCATCGGTCGTGCCTCTTATCTTCGTATCATCGCCAACCTTCTGAGCGATCAGTTCCAGGTCGCTGAAAGGCTGGCCCTGATATAAAACCTGGAACTCGAAGTCGCCATTGCCCACTTCTGTGATATTGGTGAGGGGAATGATCTCCAGGATCTGTCCCACTGGCTTTGAGGCTATGGAGTAATCAGATTCTGGACCGGCAATGAATGATTTGCCATAGGTGTGGAGGGGATAAGACCTCTCGACATACCAGTCCTTGGCCCAGCCGGTCTTGTTGATGGCGTCAAAGTCGATCTCATCTACTATTCCCGCCTCCCAGTATCCAATCGCCGGGGGATTGGTGATGATGTGAGTCCAGGCTCCACCGCCGTTATAGGAGGTTATGACATACAATCCCGGATGCTCAACGTCGAAGCTGAATATGGGCCAGTTGCCCATGGTATCGCTCTTCTCATTGAGGATATGATCGATCACGCCGCCATCCTGTCTGATTACGGTCAGGTTGGTCAATCCCTCCGGCATCTCTGTGGAGGAGGTATTATGACCGGCGGCCACAGGGAGCATGGCTGTATCTCCTAAATTCGCAAAGCCGGATATGGGCCTGACGAAAATCTGATGCGCATCCACCGCAGCCGAGGAAAATAGCATTAGCAGCACAGCTATCAGCAATAGTCTTCTCATATATTGTACACCGATCTGATTTAGCGCTTCACTATACTTAAGCTTTGCTACAAATTCCAAAAAACCTCATCTTAAGTCATATTAAATATCTATATGGTGAACGCCCCCCACCCTAAACACTCATGGGCCTCAGGACTGGAGCCATACGAGGCAAATAAAAAGCAAGATCTATCGACATCTTAATCTTGTTTTCATGGAAAAGACGGGGGCTTCCCGCTTCGTCCTTCGCAACCCTACAGGTTAAATGGCTCCTCGCTATGTGGTATGGGTGAACATAAATCGGAAAAACTCTATGTCTCCGTGCCTTCTGTGGTGAACCGCTATGCTCTGACTCAACCACAGAGGCGCAGAGGAACAGAGGTTATAATCTCTGCCGGGCCTGATCCACATAATTCAGCGAAGAGCCGGTTAAATAGATTCCCTGAATCCTGTTTAAGATTCTCTTAAATTATCAGGAAAAGCAAACTAAACTACTGCATTAAAAAAAAAAGAGCGATTGCGCTCGCTCTATGCCAATTAAGCTGCGTTCAGCCACCTGTCTATTCCAATGGCCCAAGCAATATCGTTGTCGGAACTGCTCCAATACTCGCTGTTGATCTTCTTCTGGTATTCCTTTAAAGCAGCCTTATTGTCCAGGCCGGCTTGCGGGCCCATGCTGGTCTTGGGTACGCCGAAGATGGATGCCAGATAATCTCCGCCAGCCTCTCCTGCCAAGTAGCCTGTATCTACTATTGTCGGGGTAGTACCCAATGCATCTATCATCACTGTATTGCTAGCTGCCCCATCCATAATGAAGGAGACCTGATAGCTTCCAGGTGCATCAGCATATAGCTGAAGCTGGCTGGTGGGGAAGAGGAGGCAGTTGAAATCATATCTCTGCCCGTTGGGATGGTAGACGACAAAGGTTCCCTGACCTTCCTTGGTAGAGATGGCCAACAGATTCACCAATGAGCCCTGGGGTACAATGGCATATTGTGACCAGCTCGTTGCTCCAGCAATCCATAGGGAATTGCTGACTGCTGCGGGTTGATATGCAGAGTAGTCAACCTTCTGCATCGCTGTGCCTAAATAGACATATGCAGGTGCATTGCTCGTCAGATCAACCTGCACGGGAACTGTGAGCAGAGAGGTTGGCACAGATCCCATAATCGATCCATAGTATTCATTGAATGGGGCTGAGTTATCAAAATTGGCCAATGTGCCGCCTTGTTGGCTGTTTAATGCCACAGCTTCCGCTCCATTAGCTCCAGACATAAATGCAAATAGAATAAATGTCATTAAGGCCGAAGATAGCCAGTCAATTTTCATATTTCATCCTCCAAAGATTGATTACAGCTGGTACAATTAATTCCAAGTATATCTATTTTGCCTAATATTGCCAGGTATTAGAATAGTTAAACCTATGATATTTATATGCTTTTCGCTATTAAATACTTAAATAATTTTTTAATTAACAAATACATTAAAATGCATGGGGCAAATTTTCCGGGAGGGAGCATGAGATGCTCATCAATTGCTGCCGCTGGCAAGATTGATCGGTGCCAGCCCTCCCTTATCATGAAATATCTGCAATTGAAGGGGAATTAGAATGATTTTCTGCAGGACGAGAACGATGGCAAAAGTGATAGCGGGGAGTAGATTTGAACTACTGGTCTACGGGTTATGAGCCCGTCGGGATATCCTGACTACCCTACCCCGCTTCATATGGGACATACTCAGTGATTTATACTTGCTTATAAGGCTTGCGTATAGAAGCCATCGCCATTTGCCTGGATAGGCCCATATGGAGGATCGTCCTGCCCTCACTTCTCTTGAATTGTCCTCACCTACCGATGCCGTTCAGAATAGGCGAGGATAGATTAGGGGCTGGATTTGCTGTCTGCCACTGGTTGGCAATTATCTGCCTGCCGGGATACGTTAATCTGAGACTCGTTTACTTAATGTATCACCTGTTCAATCATCTTTTATGCTGCTGATGGGCGCAGACGAGGCAGGAAAAGGGCCTGTTATTGGTTCCATGTTCGTCGCTGGACTGGTGATCGATGAGGAGAGGTTTTTTGACCTGGCTGTTCTGGGGGTGAAAGACTCCAAGATGCTCTCGCCAGCGAAGAGGGAGGCTCTGGCAAGGAAGATCACCACCATTGCTACCGATCAATACATTCTAGAGGTCAGGGCGGAGGTGATCGACGAACTGCGCCTGGTTATGACCATGAATGATATCATGGTGAGAAGCTTCTCCCAGGTGGTGGGACGACTGCATGCCGATAGGGCGATTCTCGATGCCGCTGATGTTAATGCGGAGAGGTTTGCCCAGGCAGTTCGCAATCATTCAAAAACCAGCATGGATCTGATCGCAGAGCATAAGGCAGACCAGAGGCATCATGTAGTCTCTGCCGCCTCAATTCTGGCCAAGGTACGCAGGGACCGGTCCATGCGGGAGCTGGAGAACGAGATGCACTGCAAGATCGGGAGTGGATATCCTCATGATCGCGATACTATCGCCTTTCTCTCGGAGTGGGTTCGAGAGAATAAAGACCTCCCGCCCTGCGCCAGGCATAGCTGGACAACGGCGCAACGCATCAAAGCTAGTTTTATATAGGCCGCCTGAAATCAAGATGCCTAAGAAGGGATCAAATGGATATAGAGGATACTTTGCTCATGATTCCAGGGCCGGTCAAGGTCGCACCTCGAGTGTTGCGCGCCATGTCCAAGCCCATGATCAGCCATAGAAGCGGCGAGTTCGGAGCCATTTACAGCGAGTGCGCCGAACTGCTCAAGGAGTTCTTCCAGACCAAGAACCAGATCGCGATAATGACCGGCAGCGGAACGCTGGGCATGGATGCGGCCGTAGCAGGCATCATCGGTCATGAGGATAAGATAGTCACCATATCCAATGGCAAGTTCGGCGAGCGATTCACTGAGATCGGCGAGCGATATGGCAAGTGCGTGCCCGTGAAGTTCGACTGGGGCATGCCATTTGATCTGGATAGAGTCGAGGCTGCCCTGGAAGAGGGGGCCAAAGCGGTAGCCATGGTCCATAATGAGACCTCAGTAGGCCTGACCAACCCCGCGAAAGAGGTGGGAAGGCTGGCGAAGAAGTACGATGCGGTGTTCATAGTAGACGGCATATCCTCCATCGGCGGCAATGAGTTCCTCACCGATGAGTGGAACATTGACATCGCCATCACCGGCTCGCAGAAGGCTCTGGCTGTGCCCCCGGGCCTGGCGGTGGTATCCGTCTCCCCCAGGGCAGAGGAGAGGTTCCTTGCCCAGAGCGCAAGCTACTATGCCGACCTGAAGGCCCATCTGAAGAGCGCGAGAAAGAGCCCGGCTCAAACTCCGTTCACCCCAGCAGTGCCACTGTTCTTCGCCATGCAGGAGGCCTTGCATATGGCGGCGGAGGAGGGATTTGCCGCCCGGAGAGAGAGAGCAGCAAAACAGGCGGAATCGGTTCGATCTGCGGCCAAGGCGCTGGGGATAGAGCTCTTCCCCCAGACCAATGAAAACTCTCATTACTCCAATACAGTGACCGCTATGAAGATGCCTGAGGGCGTGAGCGATGACAAGCTGCGCGGCGGCATGAAGAAGAAAGGAGTCATCGTCTCCGGAGGCCAAGAGCAGCTAAAGGGCAAGATCTTCCGCATCGGTACCATGGGAGTCTGCTCTAGCGGCGACCTCTTGAGGACTATTCAGACCCTGGAGCTGATCCTGCTCAAAGAGGGCAATATCCACTCCTGCGGCGTAGGAGTGGAGGCGATGAGCAGAGTGCTGGACAGCTGATTGCTCTGCACTAAAATTTTTTTTGGTCGAAGATCAAGGCCTACCACAAGGATATTAGCCTGCCAATTCGTGCTCTGGCAGATAGAGCTATCACTTCCTGGGCCATTATCAGATATCTTGAAGAGAAAAGCATACTTCTACCATCTGGCAGAGAAAACGGGAAGCATAGCACGAAAGCGATTTCCCGGATCTGGATCCACATGAGCTGCTTGCGGAATCCTGGGTGGCCATTCATTAACAATGCTTGAGAGCAGAGGACCTGAAGCTCATGGCTGAAGAAGGCCAAAGTGATCTGATCTCCCTTCAGAAACCTTCTCCTCTAGGGCAAGGATTGGGGAGATCAGGCAAAATCTATTCAGACCATTTCAAAGCATTTAAATAATGACGCGTGGAAACCATCGATGTACATCAGACAGCATCTCAGCACAACGATGGAGTGCGCTAGCATAAAGATGGAGTGTCCCAGATGAAGATCAAGTACTTGCTCGACGAGGAAGAGATACCCAAAAAGTGGTACAACGTAGCCGCAGATATGCCAACGCCCTTGAAACCGCCTTTGAATCCAGGAACGCTCAAGCCGCTGACTGCCCAGGATATGGAAGCGATCTTTCCCAAAGCGCTTATCCAGCAGGAGATGAGCACTGAGCGCTGGATAGATATCCCAGAGGAGGTACGCGAGATCCTCAAGCTATGGAGGCCCACTCCGCTTTATCGGGCCGCTTCCCTGGAGAAGGCGCTCAAGACCCCTGCAAAGATATACTATAAATATGAGGGTGTGAGCCCCGCCGGTAGCCATAAGCCAAATACCGCTATCCCTCAGGCCTACTACAATATGAAGGAGGGAATAGAGAGGCTGGCGACGGAGACCGGAGCCGGGCAGTGGGGCTCGGCCCTAAGCCTGGCCACCTGTTTATTCGGCCTGCAGTGCACAGTCTATATGGTCAGATCAAGCTTCGATAGCAAGCCCTACCGCAAGAGCGCCATGCGAGTCTGGGGCGCTGAATGCCTATCTAGCCCCTCGGACCGGACGAACTTCGGCCGGCAGATTAGGGAAAAGATGCCTGACACGCCGGGAAGCCTGGGAATAGCCATATCTGAGGCGGTGGAGGATGCAGCAAGCCATGATAACACCAACTATTCATTGGGATCGGTCCTAAACCATGTCCTGCTCCACCAGACCATCGAGGGCCAGGAGCTGAAAAAGCAGTTCGATATGACTGAGGACTATCCCGATGTGATGTTCGGCTGCTGCGGTGGAGGGAGCAACTTCCCAGGAATGGTCTTCCCCTTCATTCCCGATAAACTAAAGGACAAAAAGGACCTGAGAATGGTAGCCTGCGAGCCCACAGCCTGCCCTACCCTTACGGAAGGTCTCTTTGCTTATGACTACGGCGATACCGCAGGCATGGCGCCGGTGATCATGATGTACACCCTGGGCCATGATTTCATTCCACCGGGCATTCACGCAGGCGGCCTGCGCTACCATGGAGATGCACCACTGCTCAGCAATCTGGTGCACGACGGCCTGATCGAGGCCACTGCTCTGCAGCAGACTGAGGTCTTCGAGGCGGCCACCCTCTTCGCCCGCACTGAGGGCATAATCCCCGCCCCAGAATCTGCCCATGCTATCAAGCCGGCCATAGACGAGGCCCTTAACTGCAGGAAGACCGGAGAAGAGAAGGTCATCTTCATCTCCCTGAGCGGCCACGGCCACTTCGATCTGTCATCCTATGATGCCTATAACGATGGCAAGCTGGTGGACTATGTATATCCCGCCGAATTGGTCAAGCAGTCCCTGGCCAAGCTGCCTAAACCCTGATCCAAAGAAGGAAAAAGCGCGAAGAAGCAAGATTGAGCAAGAATTGAGAGGAAGAGCAAGACATAATGGCAGCCGGTAAAGGGCGCATTGGCTTTCTGGTCAATCCCATTGCCGGCATGGGCGGGCCGGTAGGCCTCAAAGGGACGGACGGGCTGGCAGAGGAGGCAATAGCTATGGGAGCTAGGCCTAGGGCGATGGAGAGGGCCAGAGCGTGCCTTGATCTCCTTTCCAAAGAGAGGGATGCCATTCTCTTTTTTACTGCCAGCGGCTCTATGGGCGAAAGCTGTCTAGAAGAGTGCGGCCTGGACTATAAGGTGGTATATTCCGCTTTGCCCGTCACCAGCTCCAGGGACACCATCAGGACTTGCCAGGCTTTTTTGGATGAGGGGGTGGATCTCATTTTATTTTGTGGCGGCGATGGCACCGCCCGGGACGTGGCGGGAATAGCAGGCAGCACCCCGATACTTGCAATTCCAGCTGGTGTAAAGATGCATTCCGGGGTATTTGCCGCCAGCCCACAGGCAGCAGCTGATTTGGTGATACGATTTCTAAATGGAGAGCTGAATCTAAGGGATACGGAGATCGTGGATGTGGACGAGGAGCTCTATCGTGCAGGGATTCTCCAGACAAAGCTGTATGCTCTGGCCAAGACTCCCTACCTCCCCGTTCTGGTAGCGGAGCGAAAAAGGATCTATAGCTCAGACCAGGAGGATGAGTTCAAAGATCAGATCGCCTTATTCGCCAGCGAGTTCATGAGAGATGGCTCAGCTTATATAATCGGAGCAGGAACCACTACCAGCCGGATAGCGGATATCCTTGGTCTGGAGAAGACCCTTCTGGGGGTGGATGTGGTCAAGGACGGAAGGCTGATGATCACGGATGCTTCTGAGCAGGACCTTCTGGAGCTGCTTGACCGAGAGACCAGGGTCATGATCATCATCTCTCCCATAGGAGCGCAGGGTTTCATACTGGGCAGAGGAAATCAGCAGCTGAGCGCTGAGGTGATCCGCAGGGTGGGCATAGATAAGCTGATAATCATCTCCACCCCTCATAAGCTGGCTGAGATACCCTATCTCTTGGTGGATACAGGAGACGAGGATCTGGATGAATCTCTGGCCGGAATGAGGCAGGTGGTGACTGGCTATAGAATTGCTCAGATGAAGGATACCCTAGCAGCTTCCAGACTGTAGAGTGATATGGTTAACTCGCGCTGGTGAAGTGCTCCCAGGCCTGAATTATATACTCACCATAGAGTAGCCAGATCAGCACAAATATCCCAAAAATAACGTAGAGGTTGGTGATATACACCAACCACTGCAGAAGACGCATCTTCTTCTCAGGCGTCCCAAACCAGTCTTCAGATTTTCGCTCAAACCAGTTGCCCATTGCTTCAGGTTTACGCATCAGCCATGGCAGCGGCTGCAATCTCCGCTTCCTTCTTGGCCAGTTCTGCTGCGGCTTTCCTCTCGGACTTGCCCTTGAGCATCTTCATCTTGACCAGATTGTCCCTTTCCATCTCCTCCAGGGCCATGGAGATGAACTTGATGGTTAGCTTGAGGTCAGGAACCACCTTGAACTCCAGAGCATTGACACGCCTCTTAGTGCTATCGATATCCTCGACGAGCCTTATCATGGCGGTCTCTACCTCTGCAGCCAGGATGATCTTATCCAGCAGGACCTCATAGGCATCCGCAGCTTCATCAATTGCAGCACTGGTCCCAATTACGCCGTAGCCTCGCTCGTACATCTTCTTCTGCACGGCTTCAGCCTCGATCTTGGGAACCACTACGCCCATGATGTTTCGGGACTCGAGCTGGATGGTTGGCTCTTTTTGCAGGGAGTAGGCCACGCTTCCGATGGCAACTGTTCCCTCGATGGCCATGGCCATTTGAAGCCTCTGCTCAGCTATGAGCAGAGCTTCGACCAGCTCTTTCCGGACTGTCTTGGCCTTATTCAGCACCTCGAAGAACTCGATCATGAGGCCGTCTCGCTTCATTTTGAGGAGCGAGTGGCCAGTTTGAGCTACCTTCATTCGTTTCTTGAGAGCGATCAGGACCGCCCTGGTCGGTTTCGTTCCAGGAATTACGGGCATGATCTCACTTCTTCGCCGTGCTTGCGTACTTGGGATGATACTGCTTGATGTATTTGTCGTCAATCCTGGTGAGCATTGCTTCCGGAAGGTCGGCCAGGAGATCCCATCCGATCTGGAGGGTCTCGAATATGGACCTATCCTCATCTCTGCTCTGGTTGACGAATCTTCTCTCGAACTTGTCGGCGAACTCCAGGACCAATTTATCGCGTTCAGAGAGAGCCTCTTTGCCCACGATAGCCGCCAGGCCGCGCAGATCATTGCCCTCTGCATAATAAGCATAGAGCTGATCGGACACTGCTCTGTGATCCTCTCGAGTATGGCCTTTTCCGATACCGGAGTTCATCAGCCGGCTTAAGCTAGGCCTTATGTCAACGGGCGGATAGATGCCCTTTCTGTGCAGCTCTCGGGAGATGAGGATCTGACCCTCGGTGATGTATCCGGACAGGTCCGGAATGGGGTGGGTGATGTCGTCGCCGGGCATGGTCAGGATGGGGAACTGGGTGATGGATCCCTTCTTGCCCTTGATGATCCCTGCTCTCTCGTACTGGCAGGCCAGGTCGGTGTACATGTAACCTGGGTAGCCACGTCGTCCGGGCACCTCTTCACGAGCAGCACCCATCTGTCTGAGCGACTCGCAATAGTTGGTCATGTCGGTGTAGATGATGAGCACGTGCATGTCCAGATCGAATGCCAGGTACTCGGCGGTGGTCAGCCCCAGCCTGGGGGTGAGAATCCTCTCCACAGCCGGGTCATCGGCCAGGTTGAGGAAAACGACTGCTCTCTCCAGAGCGCCAGTTCTCTCGAAGTCAGCCAGGAAGTGCTGAGCCTCTTCGTTGGTGATGCCCATGGCGCAGAAGATAACTGCGAAGGACTCGGCCTCACCAAGGGCCTTGGCTTGCCTGGCGATCTGCAGAGCAAGATCGTTGTGAGGCAGACCAGCGCCCGAGAAGATGGGCAGCTTCTGGCCGCGCACCAGGGTATTTGTGCCATCGATAGTTGAGATGCCCGTCTGGATAAATGCACGAGGCTTCTCACGGGAAGCTGGATTGATGGCAGCTCCTGCAATATCTCTCAATACATCGGGTACGATCTCAGGGCCGCCGTCTCTGGGCTTTCCAGATCCGGACAGAACGCGTCCCACGATGGCGGGAGACAATGGCATCTTGATGACGTCTCCGGTGAAACTGACGGCAGAATCCTTGGACAGACCACCGGTTCCCTCGAATATCTGAATAACCACGATGTCATCAGAGGAATCCAGCACCTGTCCTCTTTTCAGATCTCCGCCAGTTCTGATTTCGACGAGCTCCATGTAGCCCACTGGCTCGGTCTTCTCCACGAAGATGAGTGGTCCGGAGATCTCAGTAATCGTCTTGTATTCCTTTGTCATTTTGAACCCTCCTCACTTCAGCGCCTTAAACTCGGCATCCATCTGAGTCAGAACCTTTGCCAGTATGGGCTCATACTCAGCTTCCAGTCTTACCTTGGCCAGAGCATCCTTGGATGGAACAGATGTGATCTGCCCAACAGGTATGCCTTTCTGGACTGCCTCGAAGGCGTAGTCCCTGTACTTCAGGATGGCTTCCAACAGGTCGAACTGCTTCTTGTAGGGAGAGAAGGTATCAACCGGGTGGAATGCGCTCTGTGCCAGCCAGAAGTTGATGATCATCCTGGCTACTTCCAGTGTGACCTGCTGATCCTCAGGCAGCGCATCGGATCCTACGAGCATCACAATCTCTTCCAGCTCGGCGTTCTCCTGCAGTATAGCCATGGCCCGTCTCTTGTTCTTGTTCCAGTCAGCGCTGACGTTCTCTACGAACCAGGGCTCGAGGTCCAGGTCGTATAGCGAGTAGGAATCCAGCCAGTTGATGGACGGGAAGTGCCTGCGTTGTGTCAGCTTGGAGTCAAGAGCCCAGAATACCTTGACCATTCTCAGTGTGTTCTGAGTAACGGGCTCGGTGAAATCTCCGCCGGCCGGGGACACGGCGCCTACAATGCTAACGGAACCCTGTCCGCCATTTAAAACCTCGGCACGCCCGGCACGCTCATAGAAGTCGGCGAGTCTGGCACCCAGGTATGCGGGATATCCTTCCTCACCAGGCATCTCTTCCAGACGAGAGCCCATCTCTCTCATGGCCTCTGCCCACCGGGAGGTGGAGTCAGCGGTCATCAGCACATCGTAGCCCATATCTCTGTAATACTCTGAGGTGGTCATTCCTGTGTAAACAGAAGCCTCACGAGCAGCCACAGGCATGTTGGAGGTATTGGCGTAAACGATGGACCTCTCCATCAGAGGCCTGCCGGTTCTGGGATCCTGCAGCTCGGGGAACTCATGGAGCAGGTCGGCCATCTCATTGCCACGTTCGCCGCAGCCCACATAGACCACAATGTCGACATCTGCCCACTTGGACAGGGTCTGCTGCATAACCGTCTTTCCGGTTCCGAATCCGCCGGGAATGGCTGCCGTTCCGCCTTTGGCCAGGGAGAAGAATCCGTCTATGACCCTCTGTCCTGTTCTCAGAGGAATGGTGGGTGCCAGTTTTTCTGTAACTGGTCGGGCCTGTCTTACCGGCCACTTATGCATCATGAAGAGCTTGGTTCCGTCATCCAAGACCGCAATGGTCTCATCAACGGTGAAGTTTCCATCATAGATCTCTTTGATGGCACCGCCCTTTAGGTTGGGTGGGACCATGATCTTATGCTTGATAAGAAGTTGCTCTTGGACCTCGCCAATGGCCTGGCCGGGCTTGACCGTATCGCCCTTTTTCACTACGGACTTGAACTCCCACTTCTTCTTGTGGTCGATGCCGTCTACGAACAGACCCCGGCTGATGAAATCTCCCGATGCCTCTGCCAGCTTGGGTAGCGGCCTTTGAATACCGTCGTAAATCTGGGTCAGAATGCCTGGTCCCAGTTGTGCTACGAGAGGAGCGCCTGTCTCCTTGACGGGCTCGCCAGGCCTGACGCCGCCCGTATCCTCGTATACCTGAATGATATGTTTATTGCCGGAAATGCCGATGACCTCGCTCATCAGGCCTTCCTCGCCGACCAATACCAGGTCGTACATGGAAGCCTTCAGGCCAGTGGCCTGAACCAGTGGTCCGGCGACTCGCTTAATTTTCCCTACTTCCATAAATCAACACCTATTGCCCTTTTAATCTTCTCTCTCATCTCTGTGCTCTGCTCGGTTCCGATGGTAATCATGGTAGGCTTGATAGACTCGGATAACTGCTCCTGAAGCCTCTTGGGCAGCTTATTATAATCCGATTGCTTCAACACCAGAATTCCAACACTGGAATCGGCCATGACATCGCCAATCTTTGAGACCATCTCATCTTCCGTGTTGGCAGCATATGACTTCTTGACTCCTGCCAGATTGAACCCGAGGACACTCTCGCTTCCACCTACAAAAGCAATCTCCATTTTAGGCCACCACCACTTGTTCCTCTATGAGTTCAGAGGGGAGTCCAGCTTCCTTGCCCCTAACGATCTTTCTGATGTTGGAAACCTCTGTCTCTTTGCTCACCATATATCCGAGCACCGGCAGGATGGATAGCGGATGATAATTGGAAAGAGCCCATGCATACCGTATGAGATAAGCCTTTAACCTGGCTTCGACTCTGCTAACGGCGTCAAGATCTGATGTTGCGATATCGGATATTGACGACCAGAAGGGGTATCCCTCCAATCCGCGCAGAAACTCGCCAAAAGGCTGACCTGCCATGCGGGACAGCTCATCGTGCAGCTTTCCTCCAGGAATAAGGTTCTCCTGTATTACGGCTGCATCGATGCCTGCTTTGTTCATCCGGAAGAGAGTGATCAGATTCTTGATATCTATCTCCCTGCGAACGTATTTGAGCAGCAGTCCTCCTCCTACCGATAATGTGCCGCCTACAGCGCGTTCCATCCTGAAGTAATAGAGCTTGTCCAGTGCATTCTCCAGAGATGCAAGATTCTTGCCATCGTATTGTGCCAGAGCGCTGGCATAATCGGTGCCATCAAAGGCGGAGATGATATCCTGAATGCTATCCTTCTTCGCCAGCTCCTCGAGGTGCTCTGGGGATAGCTCGCCCGCAGGCACGAGATATTTCATGATCTCTGTGTCGGAGGCTCCCGAGAACTTTCCTCGCAGGAGTGTCTTGATGTTCCAGACATCCCAGCGCCTCAGATACTCCAGAATCAGGAATGATGGCTCGTCTATGGAGACTTCCGCCAGCTTCCTGAAGGTCTTCGCCATATTGTCGAATGTGGCGTGTTCTATCAGATCCACTCCGGAGTAATCCTTGGCGAGCGCGTCGATTTCCTCTTTGTACTGGGTCTCTTCCAGGTATCGTGCGATCTCTGACATCTCCATGTTCATCATGCGGGGATACATCTCCGCAGGAATGAGCTTGGTCTTCATCGCTCTGACTCTGCCCGTGATGTAAGCGTACTTCACCGGTAAACCGAACTTCGGCAAACGTAGTACAGGCATAGTCCTCACCCGAATAGTACCTTGGAAACCTCTTTCATGCGGTTATTAAAGACCTCACGCGCAAGAGTTTCATATGACAAATCGTAACGTAGAGCTCCATCACCGCTCTCAACCACAACGCCGCCGATGATATCCAGGTTCCCGCCGTAATTGGGGGCGAGAGAGGATAGGAAGGCCTCATCTCGCTTGTTGGAGTAGACCTTCATATCCTTGAGATCGTATGGCTCGAGCATCTTCTTAAGCATGGCCTCATTATCCTTCTTGGGAAGATTGGATATCTTCTCAAGGAGCTTCGTCCTTGCTTTCTCCAGGAGATCCTTGTGAACATTAAGCTCCGATCTCTTAACCTCGAGATTGGCGCTGGAGATCTCCCTGCGCTCGATAGCCTCTATGGCGTGTCCGACCTCAGACTCCTTCCTGGATTTGATTTCAGCGGCACGTTCCCTAGCTTCATTGAGTATTCTTGCAGCCTCAAGGTCCGCTTCGCTCGTTATCTGAGCGACCTTGTCCTTACTGGTTGCCAGAACCGACTCAACCACTGCATCTAGTGCCATTGCCTCTCACCCTTTGGAAATGGCCAGCTCAGGGTGTCACTATTGCAGAGAAGGGCGTCCAGGCGAACATCAGGATCAGCGATACAGCGAGGCCGAAGATGATCAGGGTCTCAGGCAGAAGCATGAGGAAAAGACCCTTACCCAGGAATCCAGGCTCCTCAGCCACTACACCAACCACAGCCGCTCCGATACCCTGCTCACCAACACCTGCACCGATGCCTGCTAATCCAGTAGCGAGGCCAGCGCCGACAGCTATCAATCCATACAGTATTCCCGCATCTGCTACAACTACCATTTTCCTCAATCCTCCTTTTTATGAATATTACAATCTGTGCTCATATTTCTAATTTCAAAGATCGCTTTCATGCCTTCAAGAACCTCCGGACATGTCCGAAGGGGCTATACTCCACTCCACCACCATGCGCGCTGTAGAATTTGGTGAACATCTCCACATAATGCAACCTGAGAGGATGCATGAAGGGAGAGAGAATTCCCAGCAGAATGTTGATGAAATGCACTGCTACCAATACCATTATGCCTACGATGATCGCAAGTATCGAGAAATCGGCACTGTTAGTCGCTCCACCGCTCAACATGGGCATTATGACATAGAACGATAGCTGGTTGGCAGCATATGCCAGACCTACCGAAGCCAAGCCAATGGCCAGAAGCCTAAGGTAGGATATCAGGTTGCTCACATAGGATGGCACGTGTGCCAGACCCATGGCGCCTTCCGGACCCATGACCATCATCACTATGGATAATACGATCACTGCGGCACCGATGTACACCATGATCATCTGTCCCATGACCAATCCAAGAAGCGCCACGGCGAAGAACACCTGGAAGAGCATCACAGGAAGCCGCTCGAAATAGGCATGCCTCTTCTCGCCATAGTTCAACTCCGTCTTGATTCCCAGAATGGATCCCACAGAACAATGGATCACGCCGATGAACAGACTCACGCCGATCAAAAGCAGAACAGCATTCGTTGCCAATCTATATAACGGGAAGATCCCCAACGGGCCAAGCCTTCCCAGCGGGCCGAAAGTTCCTTCGCCGAAGAACAAGCCCATCTCCTGAAGCTCAATCATCTCATGATGAGATAGCATTCCTACCATATAGTTCCACAGGCCAAGGGGCCCGAAGATCTCACCGTAGAATATGCCGAATATGACTGACCATACTCCCGCAATCATGACGATGTTGATCAGCTGCTGCCACCCTTCTGTCCTGAATCTCTTCTTTAGCAGAGTCAGAATCAGCAGGATCACAATGCCATAGCCTACGTCTCCCAGGATCATGCCGAACATGATCGGGAAGAAGACGAATATAAGCAGCGATGGATCGAACTCCTTGTACTCCGGAATGGCGAATAGCCTGGTGATCAACTCATATGGCTTGACAATGCTTGGATTGTCCATCTTGGTTGGAACGTCTTCGCCGCCTTTGACAAGGTCATCGGCCTCTTTGTCGGCTATCAATTGGACGTCCAGCTTTCCTCCAGCAGCACTCTCCAACTCGCTCTTCAGCCGGCCGTACTGATCGCTAGGAACCCAGCCGTCTATCACAAAGGCGTTGTCCGTCTCTGCGAACCTGAGAGGAGACTCAGTCTTGCTGACCTGCATCGACAGATACTCATCCGTCGCCAGCATCAGATCTTCATATTGCTTCTTCACATCGACAAGCTTCTTATGGAGAGGCGCTAGCTCGCCTTCCAGAGATTTTATGCTGCCATTGAGTGAAGCAATAGCTGAATCAACACTGCCTTCGAGCTTGGGAACGGACATCTCAGAGAAACCGTGCTCGGAAAGGACCGCAGATACCTCGCTGGCCTTTTCTGCAGGCACAAATACTGCCACATAAGTCGCATTCTTGGCGGTGCCGGTAAAGATCTCATTTACTGGAGAGACCCGGGCTACATCTGCATCCACAGGCGTAACAGCAGTGCCTACGAATGTCGCCAGAGAATCATAACCATGATAAGCTTCCAGGGGCAACGGCAATATGGATAACGGAGTTAAAGCCCTGATCTGATCCTGCTTGGACTTGATCTCTGCTTCTATAGCAACGATCCTCTCGTAGGTGGCAGTGACATCGCCCCCCACGTTATTGAGAAGATTGTCCATCTCGGATAGAACCTGTGACTCAGGATATGTCTTCTCAGGCGCCTTGTTCTTTATATCAAGGTACCTGGTGACCGATCTGAGCTTAATGAGGTTCTCAGAGTACTCCCTGGCTTTGCCTATGGGCTTTCCCAATGCAAATTCAGGCTGGTTGCCATTGTAATTCACAATGTGCAATAAGCGCAACTCATGCAGCTTTTCTACTACTGGAGATATTACGTCCTTTGACCCGGCTACGACCACACGACTCATATTAACGGGCCTAAGCATGTAACGACCCCATAAACTCCTTTAGCAAATATTCAACTGCTTTGTCCAGCTTGGCACTGGCGCTGCCGCTCATTGAGGCGACGTTTTTATCGCCACTCTGGATGATTGACTGCTTCTTTGCCTTTACATCGCTCTCTGCTTTGGCAACGCTCTTGTCATAGTAGTCCTGTGCATCAATCTCGGCGGATTTGACGAGGTTCATTGCTTCGGTAGTGGCAGCGGCTATTTTTTTCTCCTTCTCCTCCAGAGCCTGCTGGACTGCAGCCCTGGATTGGGCCTCTGCCGATTTGATTTTCGATAAGATTTCGTCTCTAGCCATCTGATCCCTCTACATATTCCCTCACTACACCACTCCTGTTTTTCAAACAGCGCTACATCACTTTTGGCTCGTGATAAACGCTCTTTTGCATCCTCATCTACCAATATAAACTCTTCGGTTTTGGTTTGAAGAGAGGAGGGGCCATTGCCTCATCGCTTAACATCCCCAAAATTTCAGAGCAACTTCCAGCTCTTTGTGGTCTTTTGCATATTCTTTTAAGTCAATATGCTTTAACCAGGCCTCTGTCGCCTGCACCATTGCCCGCGCTCCAGCGGTGGTACCATCCGGATGGCCGTGGACGCCGCCCCTTGCCTGGACGATGCAGTCTATGCCATAGCCATCCAGGTTCCCGTGGACCTTTGCTGGATAGATCCCGCCCGAGGCCACGGGGAAGAACCTCTTATAGCTACCCATTCCTCTCGCAGAGCGTCGCGGCACAGGTCGTTCTCCTCCCTCTCAAGAGACATCTTGCCCATGCAGCTTCCGGTATGCAGGTTAGTGCCTCCCACCATGCGCACCAGCTTGGCTATGACCAGCATGGAGATGCCGTGGCTCTTGTCCCTGGCAGAGGCGCCGTGCAAGGTTCTGTGCACATGTATGGGGACGTTCAGGTTCTGGGAAAGGGGCTCAAGGGAGGAGAAGCCTGCGGTGAGGACATCGATCATGACCATATTGGCCCCATGGTCCACTGCTTCTTCCGCCCGCTCCAGGATTCTGTCCGCCCCAGCGGTGACACTTACTGCATAGAAGGCCTTCTTGCCCGTCTCCTTCTCCACCCGGCCCAGAGCGGACATGACCGCCTCCAGCCTGGGAATAAGGGGGCAAAAGCCCTGATCGGTGAGGGCCTCGTCGTCCTTGACCAGGCCCATCCTGGGCTTGACGATGGTGCCGACGAGGGGCTGGTCGTAGACGCCCAGAATCCTTCATGCATCCTCTATCCCGAACCGGGGACCCTTATGCGCCCGGATTATGCTCTGAGGAAAGATGACATCCTGCAGGCGCACCTTCTTGAGGTTTCCTGCCACCACCGAGAGGTACTGGGGGACGTTTCCCGGCTCGAAGAGATCATCGGGAAATGCGATCTCGACCTCACTGCCCTGAACGGATATCACCCGCGCGGCCAACGGATTGTCCTGGCCCCGCACATCGGTCCAGTTGCCGGTCGGCTGCTCGGCAGCAATGGCCTCCGCCGCCTTTTAGATGGGAAGGTCGGTTTCAACATGATATTTTGCAGCAAGTTCCATTACCGCTCCTGGCATCAATCATAGCCACCCATCAGACCGAGCAAGATCGTTCGCTATTAATAGCATTAGGCTTCATTGGCCGACTCCGCAGATAGATATCTCTGGCAAATACAAGTACTTCTGCAAAGATACCGAGAATTTGCGATTCACATTCATCAAAAAACGGCAATTAGAGAATCGATAATACATTTTTTTCAGTATGGGGCAACATCTTTATTATCGAGGAAAAACTTGCAGACTGCTAAAAGATATCGAGGAGAATCCATGGTTGACGGCATAAATAATCATACTCGATTTATCGTTGATCTGAGGCGGCACATGTGGATGAGTGGCATCGAGGTGGAACTGCGGCGGCTCATCTGGCAGATTGCTGTTGTTGGCAAGTATATCTCTGCAAAGATCCACGAATCAAACCGAAAGCTGGCCGGCTTCAAAAACGTTTATGGCGAGGACCAACTGGCGCTGGACCGCATCTCCGACGACATATTGAAAAATATGCTGCGGAACTCCGGATTTGTCCGCGAGTATGCCTCCGAGGAGCAGGAGGATATCATCACCATCGGTCAAGGGCAGGAACAGTATATTGTCACCGCTGATCCAGTGGACGGCTCTTCCCTGGTGGATACCAATCTGGCCATTGGGACGATCATCGGCATCCACAGAAATTCAATATTCGACTGCGGCAAAAATTCGATGGTCGCCGCTCTTTATATCACCTACGGCCCGCTCATCACCATGATCTACTCTGCAGGAAAGGGCGTGCATGAGTTCGTATTGGATCGCGAAGGAGAGTATGTCCTGTCCGAGGAGAATATCAGGCTCAATGAGAGAGGATCCATCTTTTCCCCTGGCGGTCTGCGCAAAGACTGGACGGACAGCCATCATAGGTATATCGATAAGCTGGAGGCAGATGGCTACAAGCTGCGCTATAGCGGTGGTTTCGTCCCCGATATTAATCAGGTCATCATCAAGAGGGGAGGGTTGTTCACCTATCCGGCACTGAAAAAATCGCCTCAGGGAAAGCTGCGGTTGCTGTTTGAGCTTCAGCCCATGGCCTTTATTGTGGAGCAGGCAGGAGGCATGGCAACTGATGGGAAAGACGATATACTATCCCTCAAAGTGAATTCAGTTAATCAGCGCTCGCCCATCTATATCGGTTCGAGGACGGAAGTGACCATGGCGAGAGAATTCCTGTCGCAGTAAATGAGTTATAATTAACATATAAATAATAAATACATTAGAGGGAAAGGTGCAGCAATGATTTACCAGAATGAAGATCAGCTGAAAAGGGGATGCGAATCCATACTCACCTGTCAAGAGGGTGATGTTCGCGTCCTGAATGAGCCCAGTTTTAGAGAAAAGCTAATCGATGATTTGATCTATACTGCCGTCTTCAGCCCCGACCCGGCTATTCAAGAAGCAGCGGCATATCTGATTCGTCGGGGCGCTGCCAGTATGGGAATTTTGCCTGCATCGATCCAATCCCTGTATGAGGCCATGGGCAGAAAAGAGGTCAGCGGGTTTACCGTTCCAGCGATAAATATCCGGGGCATCACTTACCACGTGGCGCAAGCGGTATTCAGGGCGTCAATGAAAGGCAATGTTGGTCCGGTCATTTTCGAAATCGCCCGTTCGGAGATAGGCTATACCAAGCAAAGGCCGCGGGAGTATGCCTGTGCCGTATTGGCGGCAGCGATCAAATCCGGATGGCGGGGCCCGGTCTTCCTGCAGGGCGATCATTTTCAGATAAACGCCAAAAAGTTCGCCGCGGACGGGGAAAAGGAGACCCAGTCGGTCAAGGATTTGATCCGGGAAGCCATCCAGGCCGGCTTTTACAATATCGACATCGATACCTCCACCCTGGTTGATCTATCTAAGGCCACCATCAAAGATCAGCAGAGATTGAACTACACCTTGGCGGCGGAGCTGACTGCCTTGATTCGCGATCTGGAGCCGGAAGGCATAACCGTCTCCGTGGGTGGGGAGATCGGTGAGGTTGGCGGCAAAAACAGCACAGTCGAGGAGCTGCAGACATTCATGGACGGCTACCTGGAAGAGCTCAAAAAGCGTGGACCGGCTTTAAAGGGAATCAGCAAGATCAGCGTGCAGACCGGGACGACCCATGGCGGCGTGCCCCTGGCCGACGGCACAGTGGCTAAGGTTAAGATCGATTTTGAGGTGCTGGAGAAGCTCTCGGAGACCGCCCGCGCCGAATACGGCCTCTCAGGGGCGGTTCAGCACGGGGCATCAACCCTTCCAGATGAGGCTTTTGATCGCTTTCCAGCTACCGGAACGGCCGAGATTCACCTGGCGACAGGCTTTCAGAACATAATCTATGATAGCAGGAGCTTCCCTGGCCAGCTGCGGTCTAAGATCTATGATCACCTGCGGGGAGAATTGAAAGGAGAATGGAAGGAAAAGGATACGGAAGAGCAGTTCATCTATAAGACCCGCAAGAAGGGCTTCGGACCGTTCAAGCCTGAGCTGTGGCAGCTGCCGACTGACGTCCGGGATGAGATCTGCGCAGAACTGGAAGGCAAATTCGCCTTTTTATTCGATAAGCTCATGGTTATGGGCACCCGGCCAGTGCTGGATCAATTCATCAAGCCTGCGGATGTGCCGCTGGAAATGCCGAAGATGCTGAAGGGCTAAAAGTTATCAATTAAGCAATGCCGGCATAAATGCGGCTGTGTTGGAGAACATCAGGAATGATCTGGGGAACTCCCAGACGCTCTCTTTTCAGGAGATCCCGCATTATAGATTTTGGTCCACAAAGATTTATGACCATAAAGGCCATAATATATCATATCTATTAGAGATAATAGTGATAAATACGCCGTTCTCCAGGGAGCGTCAGGTGGGATTGATATGACAAAGATAACTATAAGCTTAATAAAAGCCGATGTAGGCGGCTATCCCGGCCACTGTTCGGTCCATCCAGAATTGATCAAGACTGCGGAGGAGAAGCTGGAAGAGGCCAAAAAGTCCGGCTGTCTGGTGGACTACAGGGTTATGGCCTGCGGCGACGATCTGGAGCTGCTCATGAGCCACAGGACGGGCTGCGACTGCGGCGACATCCACGGCCTAGCCTGGGAGACATTCGAGGCAGCCACTGAGACGGCCAAGGGCCTCAAGCTTTATGGCTATGGCCAGGACCTGCTGGCGGACGCCTTCTCCGGAAACATCAAGGGCATGGGTCCAGGGGTTGCGGAGATGGAGATAACCGAGCGCACGGCAGAGCCCATCATCGCTTTTATGATGGACAAGACCGAGCCCGGAGCCTTCAATCTCCCCATCTTCAAGATGTTTGCCGATCCATTCAACACCGCCGGGCTGATAATAGATCCCTCCTTCCATCACGGCTTCACTTTTGAGGTCTGGGATATCCTAGAGCACAAGAAGGTCCTCATGAACTGCCCGGAGGAGATGTACGATATGCTGGCGCTGATCGGTGCCAAGAGCCGATATGTGATCAAGAGAGTCTTTGCCAAGCCCGGCAGCAAGATACCCCAGAGTGAGCCGGTGGCGGTGATCAGCACTGAGAAGCTCTACCAGACCGCCGGCAAGTATGTGGGCAAAGATGATCCCGTGGCCTTAGTGAGGTCGCAGTCCGGCCTGCCCGCGCTGGGCGAGGTGCTCGAGCCCTTCTCCATCGGGCACCTGGTGAGCGGATGGATGCGGGGCAGCCACAACGGGCCACTTATGCCCTGCTCATTTGATACCGCTCATCCCACCAGGTTCGACGGCCCGCCCCGGGTGATAGCCGCCGGATTCCAGCTAGCCGAGGGGAAGTTCGTGGGGCCGGTGGATCTCTTCAATGACCTGGCCTTCGACCGCGTCCGGCAGAGGTGTCTGGAGATCACCGATTACATGAGGGCGCACGGCCCCTTCGAGCCGCACCGGCTGCCCATGGAGGAAATGGAGTATACCACCCTGCCTCATGTAATTGATTGCCTGAGAGATCGGTTCGTGGATACGGAGTAATTTTGTTGGGACACTGCGCATGGGTGTTATCCGCGGAGGAGCATAAAGCCAAATATTTGTAGCTTTATGAATCTGCCATGAACCTTCCAGATGACGACAGGAAACTATTCCTGAAGCTGTACCATCCACTATTGCTTTATGTAAATAACAAACATAAAATTCTGAAGGACTTTCAGAGTCCTGAGGATCTCTTCAAGGAGGCTCTGGAGGACATTGAGAAGCTCAAAGAGAAGCTCTACTCCAAGCCCGATCAGATCGATTCATTTGTGCGGGAGAATCCTCAGGGCTTTTCAGCAGAAGAGCTGGAGATCATATCCAGCTGGCAACATTTCGTGAAAGGCAGATTCTACATCGTCCGATTTCTCAAGGATCATGCAGTCTTCATGAATGAAGGCCGTTCACCCAAGGCTTACGGCGTTAAGGGACTGGCCATGCAGTGGGAGCTGATCGGCAATCTGCCCAGAATCGTCCAAGCCACCCTTCTGCCCTTTAAAGGAAAGATCATCTTCGATGGCTCATTCAGCTGCTACAATATATTTTTCGGTTCAGGGATGAAAAGCAGCATCAACGACAGCTTCCGCCAGGCTAAAGCGAGCTATGGAATTATAACCTCGCTGCCTTTCTCACCCAAGGATGCCGCCCCCAGCGATGCAGAGAGGCTGAGGGCATTTCTGCGGTCCCAGGAGAGCAGAGACATTCACTGGCAGGAGATTGAGGAGCTGCTCAGTAAAAAACCAGAGCTATTGCCCATATACAGCGAGGAGATGGGCAGGGTCCAGGCAAGAAAGTATCGAAAGAAGCTTAAAGATATCGGCATTAACGAAGGCTGGTTTGCCATAATCGAAGGGATAATAATCGCCGGCGGGCAGGATCAAAAGGAGGTGGAAAAAATAGCATATTCACTCCTCCCGGAGGAGAAGAGAAAGCTCGTCCACATATTCCACCTGAAGAGAAAATAGACCCGCTCCTCGAAAGGCCCGAAGCAGCTTTTCACTCTGCCCACCCAATATTTTAGGCAGGAGTAGTTTGCTTTTGCAGCTTCTTTCATCTCACAGGCACTCTACAAATCCGCCGTTCTCTCTGCGCATCTCGCTCACTATCCTCCCGTCAACCAGCCGGAGGATTCGATCGGTTTTCTGAGCCATGCTCATATCATGTGTCACCAGGATGAAGGTCTGTTTTATCTCCCGGTTCAGCTTTCTCAGCAGCTCATAGACCATCTCCGAGCTCTTGGTGTCCAGGTTCCCAGTGGGCTCGTCGCCGATCACGATAGATGGCCTGTTAGCCAGGGCCCGGGCTACAGCCACTCTCTGGCTCTGGCCTCCCGACAGCTCGCTTGGTTTGTGGTTCAGCCGTTCCACGAGCCCCATCTCCCGCAATAGCTCCTCGCTCCTATGGCGAGCTGCTTTTTTGTCTGCCCCGGCAATGAGCTGAGGAATCATGACGTTCTCCAGCGCAGTGAACTCCGGCAAAAGATGGTGATACTGGAAGATGAATCCCAGTTCCTTATTTCGAAGCTGGGACCTCTCCAGGGAGCTGGATTGCGACACTTCCCTGCCCTTCAGCCATATCTCGCCTCCCGATGGCTTATCCAGCAGCCCAAGCATGTTCAGCAGAGTGGACTTGCCGCTGCCGCTGGGACCGGTTATGGAGAGGAACTCCCCCTCCAGGATCGTCAGGTCGACATCGTCCAGAGCCAGCAACTCCACGCCGTTTCCGAAGACCTTTCTCAACTTATTGGCGACGATTATGTTCATGATATCATTCTCCTGAAAATTAACACTAAATTTAAGCCGAGGCTATGGCCTCGACCGGATCCATTCGAGATGCCTTATAGGCAGGATACAGTCCCGCTGCCAGATCCACCATCATGGCAAAAGCTACGGCATAGGCGAAGATCTCGGGGCTTAAGAGGATGCTCATCCTGGAAGCGGCATAGACCTCAGCGGGGATCTCAATCGGAAATGCCTCGATCAGCTTGGCAGCTACATAAGCCAAAAGGCATCCCAGAGCGGCTGATGGAGGACCGAGGATCAGGCTCTCGGCCATAAAGATCTTGATTATAGATCCTCTGTTGGCACCGATGGCCATGAGGATGCCAATTTCTCTGGTCCTGCGGGAGATGGTCATAATCATGGTGTTGACCACGCCAAATCCGGAGATGACGAATATGAGCAGGTAAAAGAGGTAAGTGAAAAACCTCTGTGTATCCAGGAGATTCAGGAGGTTCCGGCTCTTATCCTGCCAGCTCTGGGCCTTATAGAAACTGTCCCGGCTCAACCCGGAAGCAATGGCTGGGGCCTCATAGAGGTCTGATGTTCTAACCCCAATCTCAGAGACCACATCTCCCTCTCCCATCAGCCTCTGAGCAGTCTCCAGGGGAAGGTACACTAGCGACTCATCAGCTCCGGTTCCCGTCCGGATGTAGCCTGCTGGGGTTACCTTTAAAGACACTCCCTTGCGAACCAGGTAAAAACCATCCCCAGGCTTCAGCTTCAGATCTTCTGCCAGCTTGGCTCCAACGATGGCCGAATGCTTCTTGAAAGCCAGATCATTGAAATCGCCCCAGACCAGGTCGCTTTGCACACCCAGGAGAGGATCTTCAAGCAGCGGGTCGATGCCTATGATGGAGACTCCTTTCACCTGTTCTCTGTACTTGGCCGCAGCCATCCCCAAGAGCCTGGGCGAGACCGCCTCAACCCCGGGATAGCCCCAGATCACGCTTGAGAGCGTCTTGTAGAGGTGGATATAGTCTTCACCCTCCTTCGGCTCAACCGTCAGGTAGGGGCTGTTCTCCACCGTGCTGCTGATGATCTCCTCCCTGTAACTCTCCATGAGCCCCATCATAGCTGCTATAACCATCACAGCCAGGGCCACAGCGAGGACGGGGAAGAGCACCATCCTGGGGCTGGCTGTGATATGCCTCCAGGCAATGACGATCTCGAACATCTCTATCCCCTCAGGGACTCTACCGGGTCCAGCTTCGAGGCTATATGTGCAGGATAGATCCCGGCCGCAAGGCTCAGAATCAGCGCTATTAATGAGAGCGTGACCATATCCTGATAGGAGAGGATTACGGGCAGATCGACCATGCCGCCGGTGGGCATCTCGATCTGAAGGCTTCGAAGCCTGATGGCTAAAACGAGGCTCATGGCGCAGCCAAGCAAGGCCCCCATGAGTCCGAGAAGGCCGCTCTCCAGGAGGAAGATCTTCCTGATATGAGAGCTATCAGCCCCTGCTGCCATCAGCATCCCTATCTCCCGTGTCTTTTCAAGGACCAGCATATTCATGATGCTGGCTATTCCGAAGGTGGCGATGACCATGATCAAAAGCAGGGTGATCATGTTAGAGGCCTTCTCATAGGCCAGGCTTTCCACGATTTCAGGATTGGATTCCTGCCATACCTGGACCTCGTACCTATCCGAAGAGATCTGCCCAGCCACGGCTTGGGCCTGGTCGATGTCATTCAGTTTGATATCGATTTGGGTCACTACATTCCCTTCGTTCAAAAACACCTGAGCAGTCTCCAGGGATACGTAGGATGTCTTCTCATCGACGGAGGCATAACCAGTATCGAAGATCCCCGATACTGTGAGGTTGAGGTCCCTGGCATCGGGAAAGTCAGCGTGCACCGTATCTCCCAGCTTCATGTCGAGCTTCTCTGCCAAAGATCTGCCCAGGAGGATCCTTTTACCTCCAATGATGGAGTTCAGGTCTCCCTGCACCATGCTCTCACTTATCTTGCTGATCTTATCGGCCTCGAAAGGCAGAACTCCAAGCATTGCAGCATTTGCGACCTTGTCTTCGTGGGTGAAGGTCGCGGTGGCCGCCAGGACCGGTGAGACCCCTACTACCCCCTCCAGGCCCCAGACGCCATCTATGACATTCTGATAGAGGTTGAGGTAGTTCTCTCCGTCTATGGGCTTGATGATTATATGAGGGAGGCTCTTGAATACTATATCCAGCATGTAATCGGAGAAGCCGTTTTGAACTGCTATGATCAGGAGGGATACGGCCACCGCCATTCCAACAGCTGTTATGGCCAGAGCTGCTTGGCGCTTGCGGTAAGTTATGTGTCTCATGGCCACGAAGATCTCGAATGAAGAGAAGGCCAGCATCTCAGCGCCTCCCGCGGATTACATAAATGATCCCTGCAAAAGCGACCAGGCCAAGCAGGCCTAAGATCATGCTCGAGGATGAGTCTTTGGGCGTTTCTGTCTTGACGGCGGTCAGATTAGTCCTGGCCTTTGCCTCGATCACCCTCTCAGTAAAGTCTATCAGATCTCCTTCTGTACCCAAGAGCTGGATTTTCAGCTGGTATATCCCGGGGTTCAGGGTCTTGTTCCAGGATACTTCAATCGTCTCGTCATCTCCTTTGAGAAGAACGGGGGTCTTCTTCTCCAGAGTAGCGAGGGACCTTTCATCCTGCGCGAGTAGGAACCTCAGGAAACCGTGAAAGGGAGTCATGGATTTCCCCAGAATCGTGGCGCTGGCACCTGTCTCGTCCTCATAAGTGTCGGTAATCCTCGCATCCTACCGGGCCAGAAAGGAGCTCATGAAGGCTCGGGTCTGACCGGTCTCCTTTTCTACGATCTTAACCCGACCCGAGTATTGCTCGTCCCTCACAAGAAGCTGCTTCCAGTCAAAATCGATATTGCGAATGCCGTCTGATATGGAAACGGGGCTTTCGCGAGCGACATATAGGGCTTTTCCATCTTTAATGAGCATGTGATAGATATCCACTATCGCCAGGTCCGGAGAATAGATCAGAAGATGGACCCCGCTGCTGTCTGCTTGATAGTCCCTTACATCGAACTTCACCGGAACCCGCCCACCATGGTGAAAGTCAATGCTCTTCTCTGATAGGAGAGATCCATTCCGGAAAAGCGTCGCCCGGGCGCTGTAGGATCCCTCCGTCGAGGGCATTTTGTCCCATCTCGCTACCCAGGTTCCCGGACCGTCCAGAGCTAGGGTCTTGGACTGCAATACCTTCCCTGAGGAGAAGAGCTCTAGCTTGAGCAGATCGCCCGCTCCTGTTCCAGCAACAGTCACATCGCAGGACTGGAGGTCGGAGTAGAGGTCAACGACCTCCTGGCCTAAAGCTGGCAAAAGGAGAAGGCTTGAAGCCATGAGGAGAAAGAATACACACTTCATGGCCGTTATAGAATCTACCTGGCGGATAATTAGCTTGTGCCGTTCATGTGGGGTACTTTTTATACCTGGTAGAGAATCAAGTCTTTATGAGAAAGGCGACAGTGGAGTT